>JALUZX010000720.1 GCA_027011425.1 Planctomycetota bacterium | reverse complement strand
GCCCGGGGGGAGGGCCCGCACCCCCTCGAAGGCGCTCCGGGCCGGGGTGGGGGCCCAGAAGGTGAAGACCTCCTTCAGGGCCCGCCGGTCCAGTTCCCTGGGGAAGCCGGGCCAGGCCAGGAGGGACTTGATCTCCGACCCGAAGAGGAACCACCTCCGGTGGAAGGAGAAGTAGAGGGGCCTGATTCCCACGGGGTCCCGCGCCAGAAAGAGACACTTGCGCCTCCGGTCCCAGACGGCGAAGGCGAACTGGCCGTTGAGCCGGGAGACCATCTCGGGCCCCTCCTCCTCCCAAAGATGGACCAGGACCTCCGTGTCCGAACGGGTCCGGAAGACGTGCCCCTTTTCCTCCAGGAGGGGCATGAGTTCCTTGTAGTTGTAGATTTCCCCGTTGAAGACCACCCAGACCGCCCCGTCCTCGTTGCTCATGGGCTGGCGGCCCCCGGCCAGGTCGATGATGGAGAGCCGGGCGTGTCCCAGGCCCACCCCCGGCGCCCGGAGGATCCCCTGCTCGTCGGGGCCCCTGTGGAAGAGCTGGCGCACCATTCCCAGGAGGGCTTCCCGGTCCACGGGCCGGGGCCCCTCGAGGGAAAAGGCTCCACAGATTCCACACATGCCCCGTCGGTCTCCTGGTTCGTCCTCCCGCCCCCTCCCAGGATTCTGATCGGATCCCAAGGGACGGAAAAAGCGGAAAAATTTAGCGGTCCTTCCCGGGAAATCCTGAAAAATCCAAGGAAAAGGCCTTTCAGAAGCCCCATTCCATCTCAATCCCACCAAGGATAATCTCCGAAAAACCTACTCTGGGCGCCGAGCCCGGTTGGTCGGCGAGGGAATGGAAAGTTCAACCGGGAAGTGGTTCCGGAAGAACCATGAAGGCTTCTCCCCTGGAGAGACAAACATGGAAAGAACCCTCCACCCAAGGGTGGAACCAGGCCAGAAAGTCGAGGTGGAAGACCAGGTCGAAGCCTTCCCGGGAGACCGCCTTCCAGGCAACCTTCCTTCCCCCCAGCCGGGGTCGGGGGCTCCACCCCTTCTCCAACGGGCCGCCCGCCGGGTCATCCAATCTCTCCTGGCCGCCCGGGCGGAAAACATCCCCCAAAACGACCTGGAAAAATCCGCCTTGATCCTCTCTCCGCACAAGGACGACGAGACCCTGGCCTGCGGAACTCTCCTGGCCGGGAAGGTCCGGGCCGGAGCGCGCGTCATGGTGGCCTTCTATACGGATGGAGGGAATTCCTGTCCCGGGATCATTCCGCCCGAGGAACTTTCGGAGATTCGCACGCGGGAATCCCTGGAGGCCGGCGGCGTCCTCGGCCTTCGGCCCGAAGACCTGGTCTTTCTCGAGATCGAGGACGGGCATCTCGCGGAACACGAAGAAGAAGCCCGCCGGGGGATCGAAAAACTCCTGGAGGAATTCCGCCCTTCCGAAGTGTACCTGCCTTACCGGCACGAGACCACCGAAGACCACAAGGCGGCCCATCGAATCTCTCTCTCCGCCCTGGCCGAAACCGGCCTCCCCGTCCGGGTCTATGAATACCCGGTCTGGTTCTGGTTTCATTGGCCCTGGGTCGGGACTCCCTGGGTGGGACTGCGGGAAAAGCCGAACCGGATCCGGACCGGACTGGTCTCAGGCTGGAGACTCCTCAGGGACTTCAACAGGAAATTCCCGGCCCGGACCTTTCTCGAATTGAAAAAGGAGGCCTTGAACTGTTACAAGTCCCAGATGGAAAGGATCATCGACGACCCCGACTGGACGACCCTGGGAGACGTGGCGGGAGGAGAATTCCTCGCTTGCTTTTTCAAGGAGATGGAATTCTTCCACTCCTACGAACTTCCCGGACGAGAAGACGACTAGCCATGGATGCATCCTTGGCCCAATCCGCTCACAGAGGACTTCGGGAAGCCGGCTTTTCCAGAAAAAACCCATGAAAATCACCTTCGTCCTTCCTTACGCGGATCTCTCCGGGGGCATCCGGGTGGTGGCCATCCACGCGGGGAAACTCCAGGAGAAAGGCCACCAGGTGACGGTGGTCTCCTTCCTCCAAGAGAAACCTGCCTGGAAAGACCGGGTGAAACATTTCCTCAAACATTTCCGGCCCCATCCTTCTCTTTCCCAGGGCCCCACCCACCTGGAGTCGATGGGGGTCCCCTGGACCATCCTTGACCGTCCGGGTCCCTTGAAGGACGAGGACCTGCCCGAGGCGGACGTCCTGGTCCTCACCTGGTGGGAGACAGTGGAGTGGACCCGCGGGCTCTCTCCCTCCCGGGGCGTTCCCTGCCATTTCGTGCAGGCCTACGAAGTTTTCGGTGGGCCGAAGGAGAGGGTGGACGAAGTCCTGGCCCTCCCCACCTTCAAGATCACCGTCTCCAAGTGGCTCGAGGAGTTACTAAAAACAAGATTCTCCCCTCCCGGCCTGGCCTTGGTCCCCAACTCGGTGGACCTGGAGCGCTTCCGGGTCCCTCCCCGGGGAAAACAAGAACTCCCCACGGTCGGGGTCATGTACAGCACCACCCCCAACAAGGGCTGCGACCTGGCCTTCGCCGCTTTCGAAGAGGCCCGGCGCCGGGATCCAAGGCTCCGGCTGGTCTCCTTCGGCCATCCTGAATCGCCCCTGGAGCCTCCCCTCCCCGAAGGCGCGACCTACTTCTCCGAACCAGCCCAGGAGGAGATTCCAGGAATCTACGCCTCCTGCGACGCCTGGATCTTTCCCGGGAGGAACGAAGGGTTCGGCCTGCCCATCCTGGAAGCCATGGCCTGCCGGACCCCCGTGGTCGCCACGCCTGCTGGGGCCGCCCCGGAGATTCTTGCCGAGGGAAGAGGCATCCTGGTGCCCCACGACGACCCCGAGGCCATGGCCGGGGGAATCCTCCGCATCACTTCCATGGAAGAGCGGGCGTGGAAGGAACTCTCCAGGAAGGCCAGGGAATTCACGGAGAGCTATACATGGGACGACGCGTCCCGGCTCTTCGAAAAAGCCCTGGAAGATGCTCTGGCCCTGGCATCCTCCTGAGAACGTAGGGGGCCCCTGCCGGATCCTCTATCCCTGCTTCCCCTCCACGAACCGGACCATTCCGGCGATGGACCCGAAGTTTTCCGGGGTGAGATCTTCGTCGTCCACCTCGATCCCGAAGGCCTCTTCCACGTAGGCCACCATCTCCATGAACTTGGTCGAGTCCAGGATCCCGGCTTCCATGAGGTCCGTTTCCGCCTCGAGGGCGTCGGATTTTCCGTAACAGAATTCCCTCACGATAAAAGAGGTGATTCTTTCCCGCACATCTCCGCTGTTGGCGACCTGTCGATTCATGTCTTTCCCCCGTTTACCCGTCCCTTAGTTCCTCGCGCTCGATCCCACGTAGGCCCCCACCACGGTGCCGGGCTGGATGGGCAAGAGCCTCCGGATGTAGAGTTCCACCCAGTTGCCCACGTCCGCGACCCCGCTGGTCTGCACGAAGACCGCGTCGTTGGGAAGAAGGGGGATGTCCATTCCTCCCTCGTAGGCCACCTTTTCGGTGTCGATCCTGTAGAAGAGGGGCTTCCCCTCCGGGTCCTGGCGCAGGAGGATGACCTCCGAGGGCTTGGCGGTGATCATGAATCCTCCCGCCGCCAGAATCGCCCTCATCAAGGTCATGCCGGGCCGGTATGGGATGGCTTCGCCTCCCCGGCGCACCTCGCCCCCCACGTAGACCACCTGCTCCGACGGTTCCAGAAGAATCACGTCCACGCGAGGCTGGGAGTAGTGCTTGGCATAGCGGTTCTTCAGCTCCTTCCGCAGGGATTCCAGGGTCATCCCCGAGCAGTCCAGGGAACCGACCTCCAGGAAGGCGGCCCTCCCCTTGGGGTCCACCACGACTTCCTGGGTGAGGTCGGGCTGGCCCTCCAGGGAGACACGGAGGCGGTCGCCGGGCTGTATGGTATAACGATTCCGCATGTAGCTCATCCACTGGCCCACAAGGACCTTGGGATCGGTCCTGGGAGAAGCGCAACTGGAAAGAAGAAAGGCCCCGAACAAGCAGGCCGAGACCACTTTTTTACACCGGATCATGGCAGGGTTTCCCTCCCGGGTCTCCTTTTCTCCTCCCGACCCATCCATTCAATGTCTCATTTCGGAGGATGGATGCCTCCCGCTCAAGCCTCTTCTCGAGACTTCCTTCTGTTGATTTCCCTTTCCCCGGGACCCGGGGCTCCCGGAGGATGAAGGGATGAACGCCCCTTTTCCCTCTCTTTCGGTGGTCATCCCCTGCAGGGACGAGGAGCCGGGCCTTCCCGGCCTGGCCAGTGCCCTCCGTCCCTGGCGGGAGATCCCCCACCTGGAGATCCTCTTCGTAGACGACGGAAGCCGGGACGGAACCCGGGAAAAGGCGCAGGCCCACTTCCCTTCGGCCCGGATCCTGGTCCATCCGGAGCCCCTGGGCCTGGGAGCGGCCTTACGCACGGGGACCTTGGCCGCCTCGGGGGAGCTGGTTGCCTGGTTCGACGCCGACGCCTCCTACGACCCGGCTCTCCTCCCCAGGATGGTGGACATCCTCCTGGAGAAAGGGGCCGACGCGGTCCTGGCCTCCCCCTGGCATCCCGAGGGGGGCTCCCAGGGAGTTCCCTGGAGGCGCGCCCTGCCCAGCAAGGCGATCTCCCGGGTCTACCGCCTTCTCGGGCCGGGCCGGCTCTATACCTACACCGGGCTCTTCCGGGTCCACAGGCGGGATCTCCTTCTGCGGGCCCTTCCCCTCCGGCAGGGTTTCCCCGGCGTGACAGAGAGCCTCTTGCGCTTTCTCCTGCTCGGAGGAAAGGTCCTGGAGGTCCCGGCCGTTCTCCACTCCCGGAAGGCGGGCTCCTCGAAGATGCGGATCCTCCAGGTGGCGGGGGGCCACCTGGAATTGCTGGGGGCCCTCCTTCTGGGCAAGCTGGCCCCGGCGGGGCGGAACCAAGAGAAAAGCGAGACCCCATGCGCCGACCACTGAACCTTCCCTCCGACCGGGAAGCCCAGGGAAGAACCCTGGGCGAGGAAGAGCTGGCCCTCCTGGAGGAGGTGATCCGCTCGGGCAAGCTCAACGCCACGGGAGGCGTCATGGTGCCCCGTTTCGAAGAGGAGTTCGCCCGCCTCCAGGGCCTCCCCCACGCCGTGGCCCTCTCCTCGGGAAGCGCCGCCGTCCACACAGCATTGGCCGCCCTGGACCTGGAGCCCGGCGACGAAGTGGTGACCTCGCCCGTCACCGACATGGGCGCCCTGGCTCCCATCCTCTGGCAGGGGGCCCTCCCGGTCTTTTGCGATCTCGATCCGGACACCCTCGAAATGACGGGCCCCGCCCTGAAGGCCCGGATCACCCCCAGGACGCGGGCCGTGGTGGTGACCCATCTCTTCGGACACCCTTGCCCCATGGACGAGATCCTGGAGGCGGCGGGATCCATCCCGGTGGTGGAGGACTGCGCCCAGGCTCCCCTGGCCTCCTGGAAGGGCCGCCTGGTCGGAACCTTCGGGAAACTCGCCGCCTACAGCTTCCAGCAGGGGAAGCACATCACCTGCGGGGAGGGCGGGATCGTGCTCACATCCGACCCCCACCTGGCCCGGAGGGCCCGTCTCTTCGCCAACAAGGGCTGGCCCTACGGCGAGCCCTCGCCGGACCACGAGTTCCTGGCCATGAATTTCCGGATGACCGAGTTGCAAGGCGCGGTCCTCCTGGGCCAGATCCCAAAGCTGGAGGAAGTCGTCCGCCTGAGGAGGGAACGGGCCCGCCTGATGGACGAACTGCTCCAAGGGGTCACCGGCGTGCGACCTCCCCTGCGCCCAAAGGAAGGGGAGCATTCCTATTGGAAGTATACCCTCAGGGTGGATCCCGAGGTCGTGCCGGGAGGAGCCGGAGCCCTGGGGCGGATCCTCAAGGAGAACGGCCTTCCCGCGGCGCCCCACTACGTGGGAAAGCCCGCCTTCGAACTTAGGGTATTCCGGGAGAGGCGGACCCTGGGAAGGAGCAGGTGGCCCTGGAAGGGAGCCCGGCCCGGCCCGGAACCTCCCCCCGAGGATCCAAAGGATTTCCCGGGAACCTACCAAGGGCTGAAGCGGGCCCTGGTCCTCCCCTGGAACGAAAGGTATACCACCCGGGACGTGGAAGACATGGCCGCCCTGGTGAGGGAAGCGGTGGAGCGCCTCGAAGCCGCCGGGAAGGAGTGACGGAAAGCCCCATGGAATCCAAGGAAACCCAATTTCCTCTCCTGCTGGTGGGGGCGGGAAGAATGGGCCGGGCATGGCTCCAGGCCCTCTCCCTCGGGCTTCCCGAGGCCGAAGGAGCCTCTTTCACCGCCGCCTGCGACCCCGATCCGGCCGCAGGCCCGGCCGCCCTGGCCCTGAGAGAAGGGCAGGTTTTCCCCGACCTGGACCGGGCTCTGGGAGAATGCGACCCCGCCGGGGCCGTGATCGCCGCGCCTCCCCACGTTCACCTTCCCCTGGCCCGGCGCCTCCTGGAGGCGGGCGTCCCGGTGCTCTGCGAGAAACCCCTGGCGGCCCGGCATGAAGAGGCGGAGGAGATGCTCCGGGCCTCCCGCGAGTCGGGGGTCCCTCTCTTCATGGCATCCAAGTATCGTTTCTGTCCCGACGTAAATAGGGCCCGGGAGATCCTGGCCTCGGGCGTCCTGGGGGACCCAGTGGCGGGTCTCATCTACTTCGCCGGATATTTTCCCGTGGAAGGGACGTGGAGGGCCGACCCGGCTCTCTCGGGAGGAGGCGTGACGGCGGACAACGCCCCCCACGCCGCGGAGATCGCCCGCCTCCTCCTGGGAGAAATCCGCGGGGCCTGGGCCTACGCCCTGCCCCGGGTGCAGGAAATTTCCGTGGAGGATTCCGCCTGGGTCCATTTCCGCCAGGAAGGAGGAAGGTCCACTGCCGCCTTCCTGAGCTGGTCCCTCTCTTCCACCCATCCATGGTTTTGCCAGGTGGAAGCCTCCGAGGGGAGCCTCCTTCTGGGTTGGAACGAGTCGAAATACCACGTAAAGGACGCCCCGGACTGGGTGGTCTTCGGAGAAGGGTTCCAAAGGGACCGGGCCCTGGCTGCCATGGCCGGGGCCTTCGCCCGGGCCGTACGGGAGGAGGAACCCTTCCCCATGACCGAAGAAGACGTCCTGGCCGCGACCCGGGCCTCGGCCGCCGCGGTCCGCTCCCTGGAAACGGGAAAGATGGAGGACCTGCCTTGACCCTGCCCGCTGGCCCGCCGCGGATCCATCCGGCGGCGATCGTCGAAGAGGGCGTCCTCATCGGGGAGGGAACGGCTGTCTGGGACGGGGTGCACATCCGCCGGGGAGCCCGGATCGGGCGATCCTGCATCATCGGGGAGAAGACCTATATCGCCTACGACGTCGTCGTGGGGGACCTGGTAAAAATCAATTCGCACGTATACATCTGCACGGGCGTCGTCATCGAGCGGGGGGTCATGGTCGCGGCGGGGACGATCTTCACCAACGACCGCTTCCCCAGGGCCACGGACCCGGACCTTACCGCCCTCCGTCCCTCCGGGCCCACCGAGGAAACCGAGAACACCCTGGTGAAGGAGGGCGCCACCCTGGGCTCCGGCGCCGTGATCGGGCCGGGGGTGACAATCGGGCGGTGGGCCATGGCCGGCATGGGAGCGGTGGTCACCAAAGACGTGCCCGACTTCGCCCTGGTCCTTGGCAACCCCGCCCAGCGGGCCGGCTGGGTCTGCCGGTGTGGAAAGCGGCTTCCCTCCGGCCCCGAGCCCGTCTGCCCCGCCTGCGGGCGCGCCTACAGGCTCCTGGAGGGGGAAACCCTGGCCGAGGCATGAGGATCTTGCCCCCCCTCTCCTTTCGGCCCACAATCCTCCGGGCCGGCTCGTAACGACCCTTCGAGGAATCCCCCGATTCCGGGCCTTCCGGCCCCTGACAAAGATTTTCTTCCAGGAGGAGACAGAATGCCTGAGCAAGTCAAGGTCCTGATTCTGGGGTCCGGTCCCGCGGGAGAGACGGCGGCCCTCTACACCGCGCGGGCCGAACTGGAACCCGTGGTTCTCACGGGACTCCAAGCGGGAGGGCAGCTCACCATCACCACGGAAGTGGAGAACTTTCCCGGCTTTCCCGAGGGGATCCAGGGCCCGGAACTCATGGAGAGGTTCAACCGCCAGTCCGCCCGTTTCGGCGCGGCCCACAAGGTGGCCGCGGCCAAGAGGGTCGATCTCTCGCAGAGGCCCTTCCCGGTTTGGACATCCGAAAACGAGGAGCCCGACTACCTGGCACAGGCATTGATCATCGCCACGGGGGCCTCGGCGCGGTGGCTCGACCTCCCCTCGGTGGAGAGGTTGCGGAACAAGGGGATCTCGGCTTGCGCCACCTGCGACGGCTTCTTCTTCAAGGAAAAGGACATCTGCGTCGTGGGCGGAGGGGACTCGGCCATGGAGGAGGCGCTCTTCCTCTCCCGCTTCGGGAAAAGGGTCCGCATCATCCACAGGAGGGACCAGCTCCGGGCATCCAAGGCCATGCAGAAGAAAGTTTTCGAAAATCCCAAGATCGAAATCCTTTGGAACACCGTGGTGGAGGAGGCCCTGGGCGAAGACCGCCTCACGGGCCTCAGGCTTCGCAACGTGAAGACCGGGGAGGTCTGGGAAACCGAGACGGACGGCCTCTTCATGGCCCTGGGCCACGTGCCGAACACGGCCTTCCTCGAAGGGCAGATCGAATTGGACGAAAAGGGCTACATCCGGACCGTCCCCGGGACGGCCCGGACATCCGTGGAAGGGGTCTTCGCCTGCGGCGACGTCCGGGACCCGGTCTACAGGCAGGCTGTGACGGCGGCGGGTTCGGGTTGCATGGCGGCCATCGAAGCGGAGAGATTCCTGGGCTGAAAACCCGGGCGGGAGAAAACACATGAATTCCCAAGCGAACAGCCTCGCCGGAGGAGCGGCCCCGAGGGGACTCTTCCGGAGAATCCTGCGCTGGGGCTTTCGGACGGCCCTGGTGGCGGTGATCCTGGTCCTCGTCCTCGTGGGGATCCTTCCCTTCCTGGTCTCGGCCTTCGCCGGGAAGGCCGCCCTGGAAAGCCAGGCTTCCGAACGGCTGGCCGCGCCGTTTTCCGTGGACAGCGTTTCCATGAACTGGACCGGCGGATTCGGAGTGAAGAACCTCCGGATCGACCAGCCCGAGGGATTCGGGGCGGGCCCGGCGGTGGAAATCCGGCAGGCTCTCCTGGACGTGGGCCTGGGCAAGCTGATCTCCGGGATCTTCAAAGTGGGCGTCCAGGTGAAAGGCCTCCGGGTGGCCCTGGTCCGGAACCAGGCGGGCGCCCTGAACCTTCTGCAGTTGCTCAAACCGATTCCGGCGGGGAGAAAGAGTCCGCGGGCCAAGCCCGAAAGGCCCGGAAAGGCTCCCGGGAGCGGGCAATCCGAGGGGGAGGAAAACCCCCTGGCCTCCATCCAGGCCTGGTTCAAGCTGGAAGACGCCGTGGTGGAGGTAAAAGACCTGTCCGGCGGGCTTTCCGGGAAAATCGCCTTGAATCTAACCTTGGGCAACGAAAAACCTGGCGGTCCCTTCGATATCCGGGGAAAAGCCGATCTTTTTACGGCGGAAGGAAACAAGGCGGGGGAAGTGGAGATCCTGGGGAGCATGGACCCGATCCAACGCAAGGGGACCGTCCGGATCCGGGGAGGCAAGATGGCCCTTGAGACCTGGCGGGCCCTCCTCCCGGTGGAGCAGGAAGTCTCGGGGCTCAAGGGCAACATTGGGATGGATGTGGAGATCCGGCTGGAGGAGGACCGGGTCGAGACCAAAGGCAAGATCGAACTCCGGGACCTGGCCGCCAGGCTGGCCGCCCTGGGAGGAGCCCCCTTCCGGCAGAATCTCTGGGTCTTCCACCCGGACTTCTCTGTGGACCTGAAAAAGGGGGAAGTGGACTTCTCCAGGTTCCGAGCCGACGCGGGCCCCTTGAAGATCCAGGGACTGGCCCCGGCCCAGGCGGCCCGGCTCCTGCCCGGAGAGAAGGCCGTGGGGACCCTCCTCACCGTGGACCTGGACAAGCTTCCCAGGATTGCCGGTCTCCTCCCCTCCGGTGCCCGAGTGGCCGGAAAAATCTCCATCCAGGCGGCCCTCCCCGAAGGGGCTCCCTCCAGGACGGCCTTCCGCCTGAAAGGGGAGGGAATCTCTTACACCTCCAAGAAGATCCAGGCCGGGCCCTTCCACCTGGAAGGGGAGGGAAAGGCCGACCCGGCCAAGGGACTGCAGGGAATCCGGCTTCTCTTGACCCTCCAGGGCAAGGGCCTCGCCGCCGGGGAGAACCTGGTCCGGGACGTCCTGGCCAAGCTCTCCCTGGACAAGGGAAACCTCCAGGCCCGGCTGGACAAGGCCGTTGTGAACGGCGGCCCCGCGAAGGCCCTCCTCTCCCTCTCCCTTGGGAAGAAGACCATTCCCGTGAAGGCGGGCGTCCACCTGGACGGGGCCTCGGTGAACGCATCCGTCGCCCCCGTGCTGGCCTACGTCCTCCCCTTCGCGGTGAGCCCCAAGGACGCGCTCCTCTCCGGGAAGGCCAAGATCGATTTCTCCCTTTCCGGGGGAATCCCCCTGTCCCAGGGGCTTTCGATCCGGCGGATCCTGGAAAGCGCAAAGGGGAAAGGAGCCCTGGCGCTCCAGAGTCTCTCCTTTCAGGGATCCCCCGCTCTCCAGCAGGTCCTGGCCGCCTTCCGCGGGAAAAACGGCTATTCCTTCAAGGGACTTTCCACCCATTTCCGCCTGGACGGGGGGCGGATCCTTCAAAAAGAAATCGACATCCCCCATGGGGGTTCCAGGATCCGGGTGAGCGGTTTCACAGATCTCGCCGGGAACATAGACTACTCCTTCGACTTCGGCGACATCCTGAAGAAGAACAAGAAGGGCAAGAAGCTCATGGCCCTGCTCGGGGGGAACACCTTCCCCTTGAGGCTGAAAGGGACCATTTTCTCCCCCAAGCCGGAATTCAAGGCCCTGGACCTCAAGAGCCTCCTCGGGGCCGGGCAGGAAGCCCTCCAAAAGAAGGCCGGGGAGGCCCTGGAAAAAGGCCTGGAGAAAGGCCTGAAGAGCCTCTTCGGAAGACACAAGAAGAAGAAGAAATAGTTGTAAAAGGGGGGCGCGGGTCCCGGGGCCCGCCCCGGCTCAGCGCCCCAGGTCCACCACGGGCAGATAACGCTCCTTGAACTTCTCCGGGGAGAGGTTGGTCAAGGAGGCCATCTTCCCGAGGAATTCCTGGTCTTCCAGGTCGGCCCGCTCCAGGCGGATCATGTATTTCCGGGCCACTTCGTAGGTCTCGGTCCCCGTCTCCACGAGGCGGATCCGGGTCTTTCCCGTCCTGGGGTCCAGAATGTCCTCGAAATAGAGCGGGACGATCCGCCCTCCCTGCAAGGTGACCATGGCGCCCGTCCCTCCCGCCAGGAGGAACTTGACCACGCCGTAGCCCAGGTTCCTGGTGTATTCGCAATCGAAGGGGATGGGTGGGGCGCACCGAAGTTCGTAGCCGATATTGTTGCTGACGACCCGGATCTCCAGCCCCAGGTCCTTGAGAGCCTGGGTGACCTTCTTCTTGAGGGCGCTGGCCAGGTCGATTTCGGAAAGACGGATATTTCCGTGCTCGTCCCGGGCGGCTTCGCGCAGGGCGTGGATCTCCTCGGGCTTGAGGCGCTCCAGGATCCCCTCGGCGATCACCGCCACCCCGTCGTGCCGGTCCATGGCCAACCTCTTCAGGATGGCCCCTTCCAGGACGCGCCCCACAAGATCGATGCCCACCCCCTTCTCCTTGAATTCCTCCGGGATCACGGCCAGGGTCGCCCCCGCGGCAAGGCAGATCCCCAGGGCCAGGTGCCCGGCCTGGCGGCCCATGGAGACCACGAAGACCCACCTGCGCGTCGTCCGGGCGTCCTCCATGAGGTTCTTCACCAGGCTCACCCCCACGTGGCGGGCCGTCTCATACCCGAAGGTGGGGGCGAAACCCGGAAGGGGAAGATCGTTGTCGATGGTCTTGGGCACGTGGGCCACCGAGAGCTGCCCCTCCATCCGCCGGGCCACCTGGACCGCCGAGAAGGCCGTGTCGTCACCGCCGATGGTGACCAGGTAACGGACCTTCCGTTCCTTCAGCACCCGGACCACGTTGGCCATGGACTCCTCGTTCTTGGCCGGGTTGACCCGGGAAGTAAAGAGAATCGAGCCCCCGTTGAAATGGATCCTGGAGACGTCCGGGATGGAAAGTTCCGACATCTTGTCGGCCCTGCCCTCGGCCAGGTAGCGGAAGCCTTCCCGGATCCCAAGGACCTTGAGGCCCCGGTTGATGGCTTCGATGGTGGCCGCCGAGATGACCCCGTTGATCCCCGGGGCCGGCCCCCCTCCCACCAGGATGGCCAGGACCGGACGTTCAGACGGATTTTTTACCATGGGTCTCGCTTTTCTCGTGTTCCAGCCTTCTCCCGCGCTCCCATCCCGGAAAGGTTAGTAAGCCCATCCCACCACCTAGGTTTCAAGAAGAAGTGGACTTTTTTTCTCCTTTCCCCCTTTTCTCTTCTCCATGAGCGACCATCTTCCCCCGGTCTCCCTGGCTCTTCCCACCCTGAACGGGGCCCGATTCCTCCCGGGCCTGCTCCGGGCCCTGCAAGCCCAGACTCTTTCCCTCCATGAGAAAGTGGCCGTCGACTCCGGTTCCACCGACGGAACCAGGGAACTCCTGGAAAATGCGGATTTCCTGGTCCGCTCGATTCCCAAGGAGGATTTCGACCACGGCGCCGCCCGGGACCTTGCCATCTCCCTCACCAGCGGGGAGATCGTGGTTCTCCTGGTCCAGGACGCCCTCCCCGCCGGGCCGGGATTCCTGGAGGCCTTGGTGACCCCTTTCGCCGCCGACTCAAGGATCGCCGGAGTCTATGGAAGGCAAGTTCCCAGGCCGGGGGGGAACCCGGTGCTCCGGGCCCGCCTGGAACGTTGGGCCGCCGGTCGCAGTTCCCCCCGCATCCAGGAAGCGCTTACGGCCCGAGAATTCCAGGACCTCAGCCCCTGGGAACGGCTGGAGAGATGCTCTTTCGACAACGTGGCCTCGGCCCTCCGGAGAAAGGTTTGGGAGAAGCATCCCTTCGGCCGCCGTCCCTTCGGGGAAGACCTGGCCTGGGCCAAACGGGTCCTCCTGGCCGGGTTCAGCCTCTTCTTCCAGCCCGAAGCCAGGGTGGTCCATTCCCACGAAAGAAGCCCCTGGGCGGAGTTCAAGCGTCTCTATTGCGACCACCAGAACCTGAGGGATCTCTTCTCCCTGGTTCTCCTGCCGACCTTCCTGGACGCCTTGAGAGGAGCGGAAGTCCAAAGAAGGGAATACCACCGCCTGCTCGCGGAGCTTCCTCTCACATCACAGGCCCGAGCCAGGTGGGAGAGGTGGGCCCGGTGGTACGCACCGGCCGAGGCCCTTGGGACCTGGCTGGGAGCCCGTTCCCAGGAATGGAAAGAGAAGGGCCGCCCCTGGTTTCGCCTCCTGGACCGGTGGATCCGCCGGGGAATTTGAAGTTTCCCCGGCCCTCCCGGATCCAGGAGGGGGTTTCCCCCATCCCCAGCAGCCCTATAATGATTTTTTCTTTCCTCCGGTGACCCATGATCAAGCGGAAGGATCTAAAAGGATCGACCCCGTCGAGAGTCGCCTCCAGGGAGGCACGGAGGGACCGAGCCATCCTGGCCAAGGGCCCCAAGGGCCAGGGAGACCCCAGGAAAAGCGATGTGCTCTTTTACGGCACGGATCGCTACAGGCTGGTGACTCCTTTCTTCCCAAGGGCTCCCCTGGAAATCCCGCCCAGCGAGGATCCCGACTCGGATTGATCCAGCCGACCAAGTCCGGTCCGAACCCCGGCCTGGGACCGGGGAAGTGGATTGTTCGATTCTCATCTTTCCCCCCTCCTCTCTCACTTCGGGTTTTCCCTCCCCCCGAAACCGTCCCCAAAAGTTTCAACCGCCGCCGCCCATCTTCCGAAATATGGAGTTGACCCGAACAAGGGGACCAGAAAGCCGATGGGAATCTCCAACCAAAGAAAGCACTTGCGCTTCCCCGAGCTAAGGTATGCAGCCTTGAAGGTTCTCCACAACGGCAGTGTGGTGAACGACCAGGGCTTCTGCCTCATGCTGGACCTGGGCCAGGGCGGCTGCAAGATCCGCTCTCCCTACAAGGTGGGAAAGGGGACCACGGTCATCCTGGACGTAGGTTTCGAGGAAGAGATCATGACCTTCCAGGGCAAAGTCCGTCATTCCATGCCTTCCGGGCAGGGAGGATGGGACCTGGGCATCGAGTTCGTCGACCTCACTCCCGAGACCAGGGGCTTCCTGGACCGGATCCTTAACAGCTCACCCGCCCCCCTCAGGGATTGACCTGCATGAGCCCCGCCATGTCGGCCGGCAAGGGCGCGACGATCTCCATCTCCTTCCCCTCCACGGGGTGATGGAAACGGAGTTTCCACGCGTGCAGGGCGTGGCGGGGGAGAATCAGCCGTTCCTTCTCCTCAGGTGTGAGCCGGCCTTCCAGGGCCCGGAGGAAGAGCCTTTCCTCGGGACCGTAGATCTTGTCCCCCACGACGGGGTGGCCGACGGCCGCCAGGTGGACCCGGATCTGGTGCTGGCGGCCCGTGGCGGGGCGCACCTCCAGGAGGGAAAATCTCTCCCCCCGCTCCAATACTTTGAAGCGGGTGAGTGCCGGCCTGCCCCTCCCGTCCCTGCGGGCTTCCATCTTGAGGCGGATGGGAGACTTGGGGTCCGGCGCCAAGGGGAGATCGATGATCCCTTCCGTCCTGTCGGGGGCGCCCTCCACCACGGCCAGGTAGGTCTTGACCACTTTTCTTTCTTCGAACTGCCGGCCCAAAAGCCCCCGGGTCCTCTCGTCCTTGGAGACCAGGAGAACTCCTGAAGTTTCCTTGTCCAGCCTGTGGCAAAGCCTGGGCAGGGGCCCCTCCTCCTCGGACCGGGCGGGATAACGGGCGTGGAGGATCCCGATCAGGGTTCCCTCCACCCGTTTCCCGGAAGGGTGAACCGCCAGGCCCGCGGGCTTGTCCACAGCCAGGAGGTAGGGGTCCTCGTAGAGGATGGGCACCTGGGGAAGGGGTTCGGAAGGAATCTCCTCCGCGGGCCTCGGGGGGAGAAGGATGGTCACCACCTCCCCAGGACGGACCTTGAGGCTCGGGCGCGCCTTCCGGCCCTCCCCCACCAGGACCGCCCCCTTTTCGATGAGCCTCCGGATGGAGGTGCGGGAACGCCAGAAGAGGACGTCCCTCAAGAAATGGTCCAGGCGCATGCCCCCCTGGTCGGGCCCCACGGGGACCCTGAGACGGTCGGGCCGGCGGGAGAGATCCCGCGGCGGGTCACCAGGGACACGGGGCAACATGGCTTTTCCAACTCGGGGTTCCCCGGAAGGGAAGCCCAAGATTTCGCCCGGACTCCGGCGGACCGGAAGGGGAGGCGGGGGAAGACAGATTCAGTAACGGCGAAGCCGGGCCCTCGCCTTGGAGCGCTCCTGGGCTTTCATGGCCTTGCGCATGCTCCTCAGGATGTTGCGCTGCCTCTCCCTTTCTTCCCGGCGCCTTCTCTCGCTGGGCTTTTCGTAGTAGGAGGCCCGCTTCGCCAGGCGGAAGATCCCGGCATAGTTGCACTGCCTCTTGAACCGCTTGAGAGCGGACTCCAGGGATTCCCCAGGTCTTAGCTGCACTCGAATCATGTGGTGAGGGTCACTCCTCTCGGTCCGGAATTTTCGTTACAGTGACGCATCGGCCCTCGGCCTCGCCGGAAAAAGGGCGGGTATCATAGGCACTCATCGCGAAAAGCTCAACCACCCTTGAATCGAAGCGCCCAAAAAGGGGAGAACCTGGAGGAAATCCAGGGAAGCGTGGAGTCCCTGGTCTTTTCCGGGGAGGAGGGGTTCACCTGGCGGGTGGTCCGGCTCAAGCCCATGGCCGGCGGGAGGCCCGTGACCGTCGTGGGCGTCCTTCCCCCCCTGGAGGAAGGCATGGAACTCCGGGTCAAGGGAACCTGGGTGGTCCATCCCCGCCACGGCCGCCAGTTCAAGGCCCGGGAAGCCCAGGTCCTGCCCCCTTCCAGCAAGGCGGGCCTGGTCCGCTACCTAGCCTCCGGCGCCGTCCAAGGGGTGGGGCCCAAGCTGGCCGAGAGAATCGTGGAAGCCCTGGGAGAAAAGGCTCTCCAGATCATCGAGGAAGACCCCAAGGCCCTTCTCCGGGTCCCGGGGATCGGAAAATCCAAGGCCGCCTCGGTGGCCTCGGCCCTCCAGGCCCACCGGGAAAGCCGGGAGGCCCTGATCTTTCTCCGCGGGCTGGGCCTGGGCGAGGCCCTTTCCCGGAAAGTCTACGAGGCCTACGGCCCCAACACGGTGGCCGCCATCCAGGACAACCCCTTCCGCCTCGTCCGGGACGTCTTCGGCCTGGGGTTCGCCACGGCCGACCGGATGGCCCGCTCCATGGGCATCCCCCCCGAAAGCCCCCACAGGATCCAGGCGGGGCTCCTCCATACTTTGAGATCCGCCGCCGACGAAGGGCACTCCTTCCTGCCGAGAAGCCTCCTGGTGGAAAAAGCCGCCGCCCTCCTGGGACTCCAGGGAAACCTGGTGGAAGGCTCCCTGGAGAGCCTGGCCGCCGCCGGGGAGGTCCAGCTCCTCCAGGGCCCTTGCCCCGGGGAACTGGGCCCTGCGGTCTACCCCTCCCTCCTGGCCCGGTCCGAGGCCGCCCTGGCGGGAGCCGTCCGCCGCCTCCAGACCAGGAGGCCCCGGACCCGCTTCCCCGGCGAGGCCCGCCTCGCCCTCGAGGAGGAGGCCCGGGCCAGCGGGCTTCTGCTGGAGGATGAACAGCGGCGTTGCCTCCAATACGCCTTGGAGGAACCAGTCTCCATCCTCACGGGCGGCCCCGGCGTGGGCAAGACCACATTGGTGCTTGTCCTTGTCCGGGCCCTGGAGAGGGCCGGCGAAAAGGTGAGGCTCTGCGCCCCCACGGGAAGAGCCGCCCGGAGGCTCGCGGAAGTCACGGGAAGGCCCGCCTCCACGATCCACAAGCTCCTGGGATACAACCCGCACAAGCGCAATTTCGAGCATCACCGGGGCAACCCCATCGAGGCGGACCTCCTGGTTGTGGACGAGGTGTCCATGCTGGACATCCAGCTCGCCTCCCAGCTCTTCCAGGCCTTGGGTCCGGACACCCGGGTCCTGCTCGTGGGAGACTCCGACCAGCTCCCGAGCGTGGGTCCCGGGAACGTGCTGGGCGACCTGGTCTCCTGCGGGAAGATCCCCGTGACCCGCTTGACCCGGATCTTCCGCCAGGGAGAGAGATCGCGGATCGTGGAGAACGCCCACCGCATTCTTAGAGGGGAATTCCCCGAAGCCGGAAACGACCCCAAGGGGGACTTCTTCTTCATCCGGGAGGAAGCCCCCTCCCGGACCCTCGAGACCATCCTCAAGGTGGTGACCGAGAGGATCCCCGCCGCCTTCGGCCTGGACCCGGTGGAGGACATCCAGGTCCTGGCCCCCATGTACCGCGGGGAGGCCGGGGCGGATCGGCTCAACCAGGAACTCCAGGCCCGCCTCGTCCCGCCGGGCCCCGAGCTGAAACGAGGGGCCTTCACCTTCCGCAAAGGGGACAAGGTCCTGCAAGTGCGCAACGACTACGACCGGGAACTCTTCAACGGCGACGTGGGACGGGTGCTCCAGGTCAACCCCGGGGAAAAATCCATGTTGATCCGGTTCGACGACAGGCAGGTTCCCTGTTCCAAGAACGATCTGGAGCAGGTCATCCCCGCCTTCGCCGTGAGCGTGCACCGCTCCCAGGGCTCCGAGTTTCCCGCCGTGGTGGTCCCTCTCACGACCCAGCACTACATGATGCTCCGCCGCAACCTCCTCTATACCGCCGTAACCCGGGCGCGCCGGCTCGTGGTCCTGGTGGGTTCCAGGAAGGCCCTGGAACTCGCCCTGAAAAGGACCGAGGCGGGAGAACGCTGGTCGGGCCTGGCCTGGAGGCTGGGAGACGGTGGAGGGAAAGGGGGTTGACTTGCGCCGGACTCGACGTAAGATGATCTCGTCGTAAGTTGAATCCCCCGTAAAAAAGGACTTCTTCCATGAGAGCCAACCCGGGCGGCGAGATCCCTCCGGAAGAGGTGGTGGGCCGGGACGACCTGATCCGCCGGATCTGGCGGATCCTGGAGCGGCAGAGCCTGGTTCTCCAGGCCGAGCGGCGCATGGGAAAAAGCTGTGTCATCAAGAAGATGACCGCCCGCCCCCGGCCGGGCTTCCTGGCTCTCTACAGGGACCTGGAGGGGGTGAAAGCCCCTCTCGAGTTCGTGGAGACCGTCTTCCGGGACGTGGAACGCCACCTGAGCCGGCTCGGGAAAATCGCCGGCAAGGCCCGGAACCTCGCCCATAAGCTCAGGGGGGTCCAGCTCGGAAAGGTCAAGTTCCCCCGGGAACTGGCCCCCAACTGGAAACTCCTCCTGGAGGCCACCCTGAGAGACCTGGTGACCCAGCAGGAAGACAGGCTGGTCCTCTTCTGGGACGAGATCCCCTACATGCTCCAGAACATCCAGGCCCGGGAAGGGGAGTCCCAGGCGGTGGATCTCCTGGACAACCTTCGGGCCCTCCGCCAGACCCTTCCGGAGATCCGCATGGTCTTCACCGGCTCCATCGGGCTCCACCACGTGCTCTCCTCCCTCCGGGGGGACCTGAGCCACGCTCCGACCAACGATATGTATGTCCTGGAGGTCCCCCCCCTGGAAGAGGCCGACGCCGCCGGCCTGGCCCTGGCCCTCCTGGAAGGTGAAGGAATCCGGTGCTCCGATCCACGGGGAACGGCCCTGGCCGTGGCCCGGGGGGTGGACGGAGTCCCCTTCTACATCCACCACCTGGTGGACCGCCTGGCCGCCCTCTCGGGCCCCGTGGGCCCGGCGGACGTGGAAGCCCTCATCGAAGAAAACCTGACCCATCCCACCGATCCCTGGCACATGGGCCACTACAGGGAGAGGCTGCGCGTCTATTACGGTGATCGGGAACCATTGGCCCTGGAAATCCTGGACACCCTGGCCGCCCGCCCCGGCGGGGTCTCCTTCGACGAGCTTACGGCCCTTCTCCAGGCGACTCCCGCCCATCCCGGCCCAGAAGAGGTCCGGACCATGCTCGCCGACCTCGCCAGGGACCATTACGTGACGGGGAAAAGAGGCATCTACACATTCCTCTTCCCCATGATCCGGCGCTGGTGGCGCCTGGCGAGGGATCTCTAGCATGGAAAACACGGAACTTCCCCTCACCCGGCCTACATATACGCCCCCCCGGCTCCTCTCGGACCTCCTGGTCCGGAACCGGAAGACCCTGGAGAGGATCGTGACCCTTGGAAGGG
>JALUZX010000719.1 GCA_027011425.1 Planctomycetota bacterium | reverse complement strand
GGAAGGCGCCGAGGAGCCCGTTGGGGTAGGGATCCGGATCAACGTCAATACCGCACCCCGGGCGGTCTTGCGATGCCTTCTTCCCGACGCGGTCCTGCCCGCCCAGGTGATCGAGGCGATCCTGGAATACCGCAACGAGCAGGTCCCTGAAGAGGAACAGAACCCCCAGGGGCAAGCGGGAGCCCCCGGCGGGGGCGACGAGGCGGCCTCCCTGGAACAGGAACTCCTGGGAAACACCAAGACCCGGACCAGGGTCTTCGCCACCCTGGACGACCTGGACAATGTGGAGGAGTTCAAGAACTGGATGGACGAGGAGGCCAAGAAGAAATTCCTGGACCTGCTCACCACCAAGTCCGACGTATTCACGATCCACCTGGCCGCCACGGTGAAGGTGAACGAGCAGAAGCACGTGGTCTACGTGCGCCGGGCCCGGTGCGTGGTGCGGAGAGAGGAGTCCGCCGAGGGCCAGGAAGGCCAGATCCTTGTGATCCTTCCCTTCGAGGAGAGGGGGGACGAACTGGTGGTGGACTACCCGGACTTTCCCGACCTGGAGCGGGAGAGGATGCAGGGCCTGGAATTCACCGGCGAGTTCGCCGATCTCACGGCGGAAGATCTCTACTGGAACCCCTTCCGGTTCGAGTTCTACGTGCCTCAAGAGGAGCGTCTCAACTGGAGACCCGAGGCGAAATAGAATCCTATCTTTGCGGAAAGAGTGGTATCTTTCTTTTCCATGGATGAATTCTCCGTGAAACGATCCCCTCTTCTTCTTTTTCTCGGGGTGTGTTTCTTCCTCGCCGGAAGGGGACCTGCCCAGAGCCGACCTTTCTTCGACACCTTCGGGTATTCCTGGCATACCCGGCCAGGGGTGATTCTCCCCAGGACCGGGGCCGTCCTCGGGGCGACCTCCCCCAACGGCGCCTGGGACAAGGTGATCTGGGCCAAGGGGAAGAGGTGGCCCACCGTGGACTACCTGGCGGAGAACGCGGACACCGACCTCTCCGGCGGCGGAAGCCGGCTCGTTCTCTCCGTAACGCCCCCTCCGGCCCAGGGCAAGCCCGCGGGGGGAGCGGAGATCATCCACAAGATTCCAAGAGGCTTCGGTTCCTACCGGGCCCGGTTCAAGGCCTCCCCGGGGACCTGGAACGGCACCATCTACTCCCCCGGGGTGTGCAACGGCTTCTACGTGATCTCCGACCAGGTGGAGATCGACATGGAGTTCCTGAGCATCCAGCAGGGCCGGCCGGCCGGCACGGGCCAGCTCGAGATCGTGATCCACGATTACACATTCATCAAGGGAAACCGCCTCTCCTACCACAAGGCGATTCCCATCCCCTGGTTCGATCCGTCCAAGGATTTCCATGAATACGGATTCGACTGGTATCCGGGATACGTAAACTTCTACGTGGACGGCCGGATGGTCCACCAGGTGAAGAGCGGCGTTAGAGGGTGGATCAATGTTTCCCCCTGGTGGGGCCCCATCTCCCTTCCGGGGGCCGGGAACGTCCACCCGGGCACGCTCAGGCTCAACAACTGGACCGATCTCCTCGGGTGGTGCGGTCCACCGCCCGCCAAAAGGATGGATTTCGTCGTGGACTGGGTGACATGGTCCCCTCTATATTTCCTGGGAAGCGGAAACCAGGTTTCCCTGGCTTCGGGGGGAACGGTGAACC
>JALUZX010000718.1 GCA_027011425.1 Planctomycetota bacterium | reverse complement strand
GGTCCCACCACTCCTGTTCGGGCTCGGGAGGAAGGGGGAGGAGAGGGCCGGGGCCTTGGCCCCGCCAGGCGTCCCAGGCCAGGGGGAAAAAGGTTTCCCAGCCCTCGTCGCCGCCGGGGAGCAGGACCTTTTCCAGGAGGTCCAGGATGGGCTTTACGCCGCAGGCTCCCAGTTTCATGAAAGCGGTAGGACGGACTCCCCCCTCGAAGAGCGCCCGGAGGGTTTTTGGGGAAGGGGGTTTTCCCAGGCGGACGAGCCCGCCCACGCAGACTTCAGCCACACGCTGGCCCGCATCCGGGGAGAGATGCCGGGCAAGAAGGGAAGCCAGGGAGTCTTCTTTCCCGCGGAAGAAAGTTCTGAGGAGATGGAAGTCCTCCGAGGAACTCCCCGAGTCGAGCCGGTCCGGGTGCTTGGCCCACGCCTCCAGGAGGGAGGGGCCCAGAAGGGCCCGGTCCCCGGGGGTGAGCCAGGAGGCGATTTTCAAGAGGGCGACCGGAACGTCCGGGTTCACTTCTCCCTCGGAAAGAGTGCGGAAAGCCTTCCTCACGGGAACGGGCAGGGCCGTGGAGAAGGGCTCTTTCACGCCCTGGGCGGCGCACCAGGCCAAGGCTTGCTGGAAGACCTCCCGGTTCGGGGCGATCTTGGAGAGCCAGTCCCGGAAGGCTTCCGGGTAGGCCCGGGCGATTCGGGCTCCTTCGGGGCTCTCTTCCTCCAGGAAGGCCTTCCACCAGGCGTGGAGCTTTGAGAAGTCTTTCACCAGGCCTCTCCTCAGGGCTTCTTCCAGGATGCCCGGCCGGTCCGTGGCGGGGATGGGGGCCAGGCGCAGGAGGACCTGGTCCGGTTGGGCCCTGGGGTCGTCTCCAAGGACCTGGAGGGCCGCTTTTCCCACGCGGGAGAGCCTCGGGTTTTTCGATGCCGCGAAAACCTTGGCCCGCTCCGGGGAGAGGTCTCCCAGGATGTCCCCGGCATCCTGGAGAAGTGTATCCAGGTCCTGGGCGGGCGCGGCGTCCAGCACGCCTGCCAGGAGTTCCGGGTCGCCCAGGCCCAGGAGCCGATGGAAGAGTTCGTTGGTGAGCCCGCCCTTTGCTGCGACCTTGGACAAGGCGGCCAGGAGAATGGGCCTCGCGGCGGCCATGGCGGCCCGGGAGGGCTGGTCCAGCTTCTCCGCGCCCCCCAATGCCGGGGCGAGGACCAGGAAATAGGCGAAGAGTTCCTCCGGTTCGTCCTTGAACGTGTCCAGGAGCCTGTTCAAGGGGCGGGCCCCTTCTTTCCAGAAGACACGCCTTTGCTCGGGCGGGGCCTTCTTCTCCAGGTAGGCCAGGGCGGCCCAAAGAAGGATGGATTCCTGCTTCCTCCCCGCGTGGAGGAGGAATTTCCGGATCATCGGAATGGCCCGATAGTGGCGGGTGAGGGCCGGGAGGGAGCGGTAGATCCGTTTGAGGCGTGTGAAGAGGGCCGCTCCCCTGGAGGGCTCCGCCTTGGCCGAGGCCAGGAAGGCTTCCAGGAGGGCCTGGATCACCTGGTCGCCCGGATAACCTCCCCCGATCAGGGCTCCGAAGGAGATCCACCGGGCCGGGGCTGTCTCCCGGGGATTGCGTTTCTTGTCGGCCAGCACGGCCGCCGCCTTGGCCTGGGCCGCCGCGTCGGACGCACGGAAGAGGATGTTCGCC
>JALUZX010000717.1 GCA_027011425.1 Planctomycetota bacterium | reverse complement strand
GCACGGGAGCGCCGTGGGACGTGGTGAGGCGGTTCTTTGCTTCCTTGGGATTCTTCTTCATGGCTTTGCTCCTCGCCTGGAAGGTGTCGAAGGATGGTTTCGATCTCGTCCTTGATAGGTTTTTATCTTAGTTAGGAATTATTCCGATTCAAGCCCCGGAAAAAAATTTTTCACCGCCCCTTCCTCCCGACCCTCTCCTTCCCGGCGCAGTCGGCGCAGACCCCTCTCAGTTCCACGGCGATCCTCTCCACCCGGCCCAGCTTCTTCACCCTCCCGGGCGGGGAGAGCCGGTCGAACTCCGGGGCGTAGACGTCCTCCACCTTGCCGCAGCGGGTGCAGACGAAGTGGTGGTGCTTGTCCAGGTTGGCGTCGAAGCGCACCTGCCTGCCCGGATGGCCCAGAGTCTCCACCAGGCCCAGCTCCTGCAGGCCCCAGAGAGTCCTGTACACCGTGTCCCTGGAGATCGTGGGCACTTTCTTCCGGACCCTCCGGAAGAGGGTCTCCGCGTCGGGATGCTCCCCCGTGCGGGCCAGCTCCTTGTAGATCACCAGCCGCTGGTGGGTGAGCTTGAGCCCCGCCTGGGCGGCCACCCCCATGAACCGCTCCAGCCTGCTCTCCACCACCTCCGGGGGCACCTTCACACCACGCCTCCTTGTCCGGAAAGATTCCTAGCTAGGAAAGCCTAGGCCATCCTCACCTTCCCTTCAATGGAAACCCTGGAAAGCCTTTCTCCCGTTCAAAACGGAAAGCCCCCCTCCTGTAGTCCCTGGACCGGTCCCGGGTCTCCTCCTACCATCCGGCGTCTTCCTGTCATGTTCCGAGGCGGCCGTGAAAAACCTTCTCCTCTATGCGGGGCTTCCCTGGTTTCTCCTTCTTCTCCTGGCCCCCGCCGGGCGGGGCCAGCCCCTGGTCTGGCCCGGCACCCGGATGGCCCGGATCGAGGGAAAGAGGGTGGTGGCCTACGTGCCCTGGAAACGCCGCTGGTCCCTGAGGACTCTCGCCGCCCAGGCCGACCGGATCTACCGGGCCATGTGCGAGGACGCCGATTTCCAGCCCAAAGATAAGCTTCCCATTCTCTTCGGGGACTGGACGGACAACCACAACGGCTACTCCTTTGTCGTTCCCTTCCCGCTTGTGGAAGTGGACCTGGCCCTTCCCAGGGGGGCCTCCACCATCTTCGACGGATACAGGCCCCTGGAGCGCACCCTGGTCCACGAGCTGGCCCACCAGATTTCCAATGACCGCAACTACGGCTTCCGGGCCCAGCTGGAGAGCGTCTTCGGGAGAGTCCTTCCCATGGATCCCCTCTCCGGGCTGGTCTGGCTCTTTTCCACCCCCGCCCACCAGACCATGCCCCGCTTCTGGCTGGAAGGACTGGCCATCTGGGCCGAGACGACCTACGCCGATCCCCGAAGCCCCTGGGCCGGCCGGGGCCGGGATCCCCTGGTCCACATGGTCTGGCGCCTGGACGCCGCGGCGGGGAAGATCCCCAGGGCCCGGGACTGGCGGATCACCTGGCACCTCTGGCCCTTCGGCAACCGGGCCTACCTCTACGGCGCCGCCTATACCCGCTACCTGGCCGCCCTCCTGGGCACGCGAAAGAAGATGTGGCGGCTGGTGGACCTCCAGGCCCGCCAAAATCCCTTCTTCTTCGACGACGCCCCCATTCC
>JALUZX010000716.1 GCA_027011425.1 Planctomycetota bacterium | reverse complement strand
GTCAGATCCTTTTTAGGGGGAATCCCAGGCGAATCAAAGGTTCTCCGCCCGGACCGGTTTCCGAGGAGAGGGAGCCCTCGTGGAGTCCCACGACCAGGTGGCGCAACCTGGCCACTTCCGCCTTGCCGGGAAGACATCCCCGGGAGCCGCCCGAGAGGGGGATGCCCATGACCTGGACCTCGGCGTAGTGGAGGTTTCTCTTGAGAGTAATCACGATCTCCCCCCGCCCCTGGATCCGGTTGAGAAGAATCGTCACCGCAAGGGTAAGGGCATCGAGCAAATACTGGGGGTGCCCGACGATTGGACATTTCTCATCCAATCCGGGAATCCGAAACCTGATCCTGGAATTGCCCGGATGGGCGCGCTTGACGGCGTCTCGAATGAGGGAGGAGAGTTCGATCTCGGCCATCCCGGCCGATGCCATGGCCCCGAGTTCGGCCAGGTCCCCGTGGGCTTCCTCGAGCCAGCCCAGCACTTCCTGCGCCCGGGCCGCCTCCCCGCGCGGGAGGCCGGGGGAGTCCAGGCGGGAATGAAGTTCCGCAAGGTATCTTTCCATGACCCCCGCCAGGGTGGAGATCTTTTCCCCCAGGCTCTTGAACGCTTCCGCCTTGGCCCGCGCCGCCAGGACTTCCGGGCTGAGAAGAGGGTCCTTGCGCTTCTTTCCCGAGAGGGGGCTTCGTTCCAGCAAGTCGCCCCGGGAAGCGCCGGGGTCCACGATCAGCACCGGGCGCTTTCCCTCCGGGACGGAAGGAGCCCGCTGGGGAATCTCCTCCACCGGATGAGGGGTATCGACGTCGTTCGCTTTCTCGGGCCGCGTCCTGGTTCCCGATGGATCCTTCATGAGCCTTTCGCCTCCCAACTTGCCTGCAAGGCTCTTCCTTGGGTTCATCCAAGTTTTCGACACTCACGCAAAGCCACTTGAGAGAGACCCCACAAAATTCGGAATTTTCCCACACAACCTCCTCCCGGCCCGGCGCCGGCCGGGCCAGAATGTCCTCCATGCTGGACCGATCCTCCTGGGAAGAAGCCCTGGCCGAGGCCGGGTTTCCCGCCGGGATGGACTGGATGGCCAAAACCGGGGAGGTCCGCCTGGAGCCCCTCTCTTTCGCCCCCGGGACCCGCTCGGTGCTGGTAGCGGGACTGCCCGCGCGCGGGAAGCCCCATTCCCTTTCCGGGGGAGGAAGGGTGGCCCGTTACGCCCTGACCCGGGACTACCACAAGATAATGAAGAAATCCCTGGAGCGGCTGGAGAGCGTCCTGGCCCGGATGGCCGGCCCGGCCGCCCGGCAGGGGAGGAAGGCCGTGGATCTCCATCCCGTGGCCGAACGGGCCCTGGCGCAAAGGGCGGGCCTTGGGTGGATCGGCCGCCAGGGGCAACTCATCCATCCTGCCTTTGGACCCTGGCTTCTCCTGGGAGAGATCTTCCTCCCCCTCGAGCTGGAACCCACGCCCCTTCACCCCAACCGGTGCGGCTCCTGCCGTGCCTGCATGGATGCCTGTCCCACAGGGGCCTTGCCCGAAGCCGGGGTTCTGGACGCCGGGCGATGCATCTCCTACTGGACCATCGAGGCCCGCGGGCTGCCGCCGAGGGAGATCCGCCCCCTCTTCGGGGAGTGGTTCTTCGGGTGCGACGCCTGCCTCGAGGCATGCCCCTGGGGAACCTCTCCTCCCCCCGG
>JALUZX010000715.1 GCA_027011425.1 Planctomycetota bacterium | reverse complement strand
TCGTTCCCTACGTGGTGGTCCAAAAAGGTGAGACCCTGGGGGAAATTCTCCTGCGGGAGTTGGGATCGGCCCACAAATACCTGGATCTGGTGCTCCAGTTCAACGAAGGCATGGACCCGGACCACCTCCGGGCGGGCCAGAAAATCTGGCTTCCCCCGAACCTCAATGCCTTGAGAAGCAAGGCGCCCCGGGCCGTGCCTTCCGCCCCGGCCGTGAAGAAGAACCGCCGTCAGATCCCGCCCTCCCGGACCTACCAGGTCAAGAAGGGAGACTCCCTGTGGAAGATCGCTTCCCGTTTCTTTGGAAAGAAGCGGGTCCTGGAAGGCATCCGCCGGATCAAGCAGGCCAACCAGGACAAGGACCTGGATCTCCTTCCCGCCGGCCTGGTCCTGGTCATCCCCCGCTGAAACTTTCCCCGCAATTTCACATTGACTCATCCCGACCCGGGAAGCCCCCAGCCTCCCGGGTCTTTTTGTGACATCTGGATGCCTTCTTCGCCCCCGGGAAAGGCCTGGATCCCCCCTTGGGGTGGGATTGGGGTATCCTTTTTCCGACTTGATTCGTCCGGCCACGGCCCGTTGGGAGCCCCCCCCTCCTGTGAATCCTTGACAGGAGAAAGGGAACGGGTAGTTTGGGGTTTTCTGTAACGACCGCCCTGGCCTGGCGCGACGAGGATGGTTCGCCCGTCCGGTCCTGCGGACCCGGCGGGAGTGTTTTTGACCTGTTGTCACGTAGAGAGGCATCTTCTCACTCGCAGGAACGTCCGTCATACGGAGGCAGAGAGCAATGGGAATCGGTTTTGGTCGGAGCTTGATCGCTTCCGCCCTGATCTTTGGGTTGTCGGCCGGGGCCTTGGCCGCCCAGGACCAGGTGCAGAGCCTTTTCAGGGAAGGCGTCCGCTTGATGCGGCAGGGCCGGGACAAGGAAGCCTTGGAGAAATTCAAGGCCGTCCTCGCCCAGGACCCCACCAATGACGTGGTCTACAACCTCTGGAGGCGGACGGAAGAGAGCGTCTGGGCCCGGATGCTTCTCAAGAGGGGAGAATTCGAGAAGGTGGCCAAGGCCTTGATCTCCAAGGCCACGGTGGAACGGAAACGGCTGATGGCTGATCCGGCCGCCATCAAGGCCTTGGTGGCCAAGGCCCTTTCCAAGGATTTCCCCACCAGAAGGGAGGCGTGCCTCAAGCTCGCCCAGGAACACGGCGAGTACGCCGTGCCCGCTCTTCTGGGCCCCCTGGGCGATCCGGACAACGAGGACGGCCAGATCTACGCCCAGCAGGCCCTGGTGGAGATCGGCCCCGCCGTCACCTTCCCCCTTCTCGCGGCATTGAACAGTGACAATGTCACCCTCCGCCGGAACATCTTGATCGTTCTCAGGCGCCTCCAGGACAAGCGGGCCATCCCGGCCATCAAGGTCCTGGCGGAGCGCGACAAGGACGCCCTTGTGAAGAAGATCGCCCAGGCCGACCTGGCCAAGCTGGGCAACCCCAAGGCGTCGGCCGCAGATCTCTACGTGGCCCAGGCCCGGCGGATGCGCAACGAGGACGCCCGCATCATCGGGACCTTCGAGCAGGGCGACCTGGTCTGGTCCTGGAAGGACGGAAAACTGGCCTACCGCAAGGTCCTCCCCCTGGTCTACCCCGTGGAGATGGCCCGCCAGACCGCTTACAGGGCCCTGGCCGTCAATCCCGGGTTCAAGCCCGCCCAGGTCGAGGTGGTGCTTGACTACATGACCGAGCGGACCGCCGTGGCCCAGGAGATCCTGGCCGGCAACAGCAGCCCCGCCCTGGCCGCCTTGAACAATGCGCTCCTCGCCTCGGACGTGGTCATGTCCGCCGCCGGCCTCGACGTGGTTCGCCAGGCCACCCTGGCCGCCATGAAACAGGGCGACGCGCCCCTTTGCCGGACTGCTTTCGGCGTGCTGGCCTCACTCGAGAGCGCCCAGACCCTTCCCACCTCGCCCTTGATCAAGGCCCTGGACCACAACAACAGCCTGGTCCGGACCGAGGCCGCCATCGAGATCGCCAAGCTGGATCCCCAGGGTGACTTCCCCGGCGCCCCCAAGGTGGCGGCTCTCCTGGCCCAGGCGGCCGACACCCGCCTGGTGCGGCTGGTCCACACCATCGGCCTGCCCGACACGGCCCGCGCCGTGGCCGACGCTGTGGGTAGCAAGAGCGACTTCTCCGTGGTCCAGGCCAGCACGGGTGGCGAAGGTCTCAACCAGGCCTTCTCGGCCCCGGCGGACGTCTTCGTGATCTACAGCGATCTTCCCCAGATGCCGGTGATCCAGGTGATCAATCAGCTCCGCCGGAACCCTATGACCAAGGACAAGAAGATCGTCGTCGTGGCCAAGGACGTGAAACAGGCCGCCCGCGACCTCCCCGAGGGGAAGGTGGACGCCATCGTGAGTGAAGCGGCCATCGCCAAGAACTTCCAGGCCGAGATTCTGAAGGTCCTCAAGGGCTTCCAGGTGAACCTGGGCCGCAAACGGGCCGTCCAGCTCGCCCGCGAGGCCGCCCAGGCCATTGCTCAGGTCGATCCCAACCGGTTCGCCCTGGGCAAGGTGGAAGGCACCCTGGCCAAGGCCGCGGACCACGAGGAGAACCAGGTCGTCCTGGGCGTCCTCAAGGCCCTGGGCCGCGTGGGAGGCCCGGATTGCCTGAAAGGCGTGGGCGCCCTGGTTCTGGAAACCAACCGGCCTCTGGAGGTCCGCACCGAAGCGGCCCGCACCCTGGGGCAGATCTTCACCCGCACGGGCAAGGCTCCGGCCGCCCTGGTCAAGAAGCTCATCGCCCTGGTGGCCTCCAAGGAGAACCTGAAGCTCCGGGCCGCCGTGGCCGGCGCCCTGGGCCAGGCCAACCTCACGGACGCCCAGAGGGTGAAGCTCCTGGAGACCCTCCGCCTTGAGCCGGCCATCCAGGCAGGGGAGGGAGAGTAAGACTCTCCGTCCTCCGGACGACACTGCGAAACCACCAAAGCGGGGCGCCCCGGCGGGCGCCCCGCTTTTTTTGTCCCTTTTGCCGGGCGGGCGGGTGGACCTATGATTTCCCGGGAAAAGCGGGGTCAGCCTGCCCGGAAAAAACGAGGAATGAAATGGGATCCAAAGTTCTGGTCACAAGCGCCCTCCCCTACGCCAACGGCCCGATCCATTTCGGCCACGTCGTGGGGGCCTACCTGCCGGCGGACGTCTATGTCCGCACCCGGCGGATGATGGGCCACCAGGTCCTCTATATCTGTGGAACGGATGAACACGGAGTGACCATCGTCCAGAACGCAGAAAAGGCCGGGATGAATCCCCAGGCCTTCGTGGACAAGTGGCACGAGGAGATCAAGAAGACCTTCGACGGCTTCGGCATCGAGTTCGACATCTTTTCCGGCACTTCCGCCGGCAGGAATCCCTTCCACGCCCCCCTCTCCCGGGAATTCTTCCTCAAGCTCCACGGGAACGGCTACATCACGGACCGGACGGTGAAACAGCTCTACTGCGGTTCCTGCAAGCGGTTCCTGGCGGACCGCTACGTGGAGGGAACCTGCCCCCGGTGCGGCGCCCCCGGGGCGAGAGGGGACGAGTGTCCCTCCTGCGGGGCCTGGGTGGATCCCCTGGAGCTGAAAGAGCCCAGGTGCAAGCAGTGCGGCGCCGCCCCCGTGGTGAAGGAGACGCGCCACTGGTTCCTGGATCTTCCCCGCCTTGCGGAGGAAAAGATCAAGGAGTGGTTCCACTCCAAGGCGGGGGAGTGGAAGCCCAACGTGCTCACCTTCGTGGAAAACATGCTTTCCGACTTGAAGGACCGGCCCATCACCCGCGACCTGGACTGGGGCGTTCCCGTTCCCCTGGAAGAGGCGGAAGGCAAGGTGCTCTACGTCTGGTTCGACGCGCCCATCGGCTACATCTCCGCCACGATGCAGCTCTTCCAGGCCCGGGGCGAGCCGGAGGCATGGAAGAACTGGTGGAAGGACCCGGAGTGCGAGCTGATCCACTTCATAGGAAAGGACAACATTCCATTCCACGTGGTGGTCTTCCCTTCCATGCTCTACGGAGTCAAGGACGGCTACATCCTTCCCGCCAACGTTCCGGCCAACGAGTTCTACAACCTGGAGGGGAAGAAGTTCTCCACTTCCATGGGCTGGTATATCCCCCTGGACCTCTTCTTCCGGGAGTTTCCCACCGACGCGGCCCGGTATGCCTTGATCCAATCGGCGCCGGAGACGAAGGACTCGGACTTCACCTGGAAGGGTTTCCAGACCCGGGTCAACAACGACCTGGCGGACAACCTGGGAAACCTGGCCGCCCGGGTGTTGCGCTTCGTGGAACGCTACCAGGAGGGGAAGATCCCAGGCCCCCAGGCGCCTCCTTCGGAGAGAGAAAAGGAACTCCTGGCGCTCAGGGGAAAGAAAGTGGAGGAATTCACCCGGGCGGTCCTGGAATACAAGTTCCGCCGGGCCGCCACGGTGTTGATGGAACTCTCCCGGGAAGGGAACAGGATCTTCGACGACGGAAAGCCCTGGGTCACGAGAAAGACCGATCCCAACAAGACGGCCACCACCCTTTGGACCTGTTGTGAGACCTTGCGCACCCTGGCCTTCCTTTGCGCACCCCTCATGCCCGCCACGGGAAGGAAGATCTGGGAGATGCTGGGCCTGGAAGGAAGCCCGGAGAAGGAAGGTTTCTCCAAGGCCGGAGAGGAGGTCTTTCGGGGGGGAGGAGGAACGGTGCGTCCCTCCATTCTCTTCCAGAAGATCCCGGACGAAACGGTGCAGGCCCAGCAGAAGGCACTGGTGCAAAGGCTCCAGGAAGCCCGGGGGCTCGAGCCGTTCGCACCGCCTGTCACATTCGAAGAGTTCACCCGCCTGGACATGAGAGTGGGCGAGGTGCTTTCGGCAAGGAAACACCCCAAGGCGGACAAGCTTCTCGTTTTAGATGTGGACCTGGGCCTGGAGAGGCGAACCATCGTCACGGGAATCGCCGAGCACTACGATCCCAAGGAGCTGGCGGGAAGGAAGGTGATCGTCCTGGCCAACCTTCCCTACCGGAAGTTCCGGGGCATCGAAAGCCAGGGCATGGTCCTGGCCTCCACCACGACCGATGGGGGTGTCCAGCTCCTTGGAGTGGACCCAGGCGCCCCCCCCGGGGCGCGGGTTTCCTGAGAATCCCGGGACGACGGCCGGCCCCGATGGATCGGGGAATCGAAAAAAGGAGAAGGGCGCCGGTATGGCGCCCTTCTCCTTTTCACCCGTTCTCCCGGAGCCCGCCTGAACAGACCCCGAGGGAACCGCGCAGGATTTTATTCCTTAACGCTTACGAGCCTTCTTCTTGGCGGCCTTCTTCACCTTCTTCTTCGCCGCCTTCTTGGTCTTCTTGACCTTCTTCTTGGCGACCTTCTTCACCTTCTTCTTCGCCGCCTTCTTGGTCTTCTTGACCTTCTTCTTGGCGACCTTCCTCACCTTCTTCTTCGCCGCCTTCTTGGTCTTCTTGACCTTCTTCTTGGCGACCTTCCTCACCTTCTTCTTCGCCGCCTTCTTGGTCTTCTTGACCTTCTTCTTGGCGGCCTTCTTCACCTTCTTCTTGGTTCTGGTTGCCATACGGTCTACCTCCCTTTGGAAAAAACTCGTTTGGCTGTTCGATCGCGGACGGAGTTTCCCTGGGAACTCCATCCCATCTTCTTAATCGGCAACCTAACCTTTTATGTTCACCCATCTTGAGAACGAGAGGCTTCTTCCGGGACCGCCGGGACAAGGAAGAATTTCGAATCTCTGTTGAAAACCGGCAAATGGACGAAGAACTCGAAGGTTTTCTTCCAGGGGCAAGGAAAGAAAAAAGTGAAATTTTTTTCTGCCGCCAGGACAAAAAAACTCCCCCACCTGCCTGGTGGAGGAGTCGAATCGCGAGAACCGAGGGTCCTGGAAGTTCCTGAAAAGAAGGTCAGCTCGGTTTGACGATCTTCCCCGACTTCAGACAACGCGTGCAGATACGGACCCTCTTCACGGACCCGTTCACCACGGCCCGGACCAATTGAAGGTTGGGCTCGAACTTGCGCTTGGACCGTCCCGTCACCCGCCGGCCCACGCCGCCTTTGGCCTTGGCAAGACCGCGGCGCGTCACGTGGTTGCCCACCCGTGTCCTCTTACCGCAAAACTCACATACCCTGGGCATCGTCTCCACTCCTGCAAACTTCCACCCGGGTCAGCTTCCAGAGGTCCCGGGCCTGGAATCCAAGAAACCGGCGGCCAGGCCGCCGAAGTCGGAGAAGGCTAGCAA
>JALUZX010000714.1 GCA_027011425.1 Planctomycetota bacterium | reverse complement strand
GGCCTGTATCGGCCTGGGCGGGAAGGGGGGCCGGGGCCGGGAAGAGGGCGGCAAGGAAGATCCATAAGGCGAAAACGGTCTTCATGGCCTCTTTCCTTCCTTCCTTGGTTTCCCCTGGATCAGGGCGTCCGTTCGCAAGAGAAGCTTCTTCTGTGCCTCCAGGAGGTCGCGGACGATGAGGACGATGTCGTCGAATTCGTTCCACTCCTGGAGCCATCCCTCGATCCGGGCCAGGATCTGCTGGGCCCGGGCCTGGGACTTGGCCGCTTCCAGGGCGTGGGGAAGAGCCCCGGAGGCCCGGGAGGCGGTGAGAGCCAGGGAGAGTTTTTTCTCCACCCTGGGGAAGACCTTGCTTTCCAGTTCCCACGCGGCGGCCGCCATGTCCAGGACACGGGAAGGGCTCGGAGGAAGGTCGATCTCCCCGGCCTGGCGGGAGGCCTGGAGGGAGAGGTAGAAGAGGGCGTCCCAGGAGGTTTGCTTCTTCCGGGAGGAGTAGTAGAGGCGATACCGGTCCCTCAAGTTCTGGACGTCCATCCTGGGGAGAGCCCCGCCGAAGAGGTAGAGGTCGAAGGCCGAGGTCAGCTCCCTTCGCAGGCGGCGGGCCACGGAAGTGAGCCGGGACTGGCCGCCCTGGACGGCAAGGATCTCGGACCGAAGTCCCTGGGGGAAGCGGCCCTTGTGCAGGATGTCCAGGGCCTCGTTCAGCCTTTGGGTGAGATCCGACTGGGAGCGGATCGCGCTTTCCACGAAGGTGCGCTGGCGGCGGAGCCTGTCCGAGATGGAATGGAGGAGTTCCCCCGGCCGGGAAAGATCCACCCGGATGGTCCGACTCTGGGTGGCGGAAGGCTTGGGAGCGGCGTTGTCCCGGGCGTCGATCCGGACTTTGAGGGTGTCCCCTTCCTGGATGGGGCGGGTCCCTCCTGGGAGGAGTCCCGAGACGGGCTCGAGAAGGACCAGGCCCTTCTGTTTCACTGCCTTTCCTTTGTAGAGAACTTTTTCCCGTTCCACCCCTTCTCCCGGGGACCGGACCACCAGCGAGATCCGGGTCACACCGAAATTGTCGGTGATCCAGGCACGAAGGGGAAGGACCCCCTTGAGGGTGAGAGGGAAGGCGTTCCGCTCGGGGGCGGCGATCCGAACCCGGGGCGGAGTGTCTTTGACGACCACCACCGGGTTGGAGCCGGGCCGCACGTTCTCGAGTCCCTCCTTGCCTTTCATGTGGATCCGGTAGCGGTCGTTCCGGGTGAGGAGGAAGGTTCCTTCAAGGGATGCGCCTCCTTTGGAGACCCCCAGGGAAACCTCTACGCCCGAATCGAAGGAAACCTTCGCCTGCTCTACGGGACGGGTGGGGGCCACCACCAGGCGCACCCGGGTTCCGGCAAGGCCTTCGATGGGCCCCCCTTCCTGGAGGGTCGGCCCCATGCCGGTGTATGCGGGGGGGGTGAGGTAGGCCCGGATGGAGCCGACCGCCGGGGCGTCCACGACTTCCACGTATGCGGTCTTGTCCCCTTCCGGGTCGTCTCCGCCCCGGGCATGGAAGGAGAAACTCCGGGTCACCCCGCGGAAGGTGAAGCGGAAGAGCCTGGCCTCCTTGGGGGCCATGACGTTTTCCGTTCCATCCTCCGTGACCAGCCAGACCATGTCCGGTACCACTCCTTCGACGCGGACCGCCACGGGAAGGTCGGCTCCCCGGGCCAGGATCACCTGGTTGCCTTCGACCTTCCTCGTGGGCCCCGACGAGGGAAGGATCAGGAAGAGGTGGGTGGCCCGGGGATAGGGGATGTTCCTCCCAAGCATTCTCTGGGCCCAGACCCCCACGTGGGCCGGAAGGAAAAGGATTCCCCCCGCCGCGACGAGAACCAGGAAGGATGCCGCCCCGCCGGCCCGGAGCAGGGGGGCGGCCTGGAAGATGTCCCGTTCCGGGATCTCCTCGAATCGCTTCGCCGCGTTCTCCAGGAGGGCCCGCACCAGTTCCGGCGAAAACCCCTCGACTTCGGGGGCTTTCCCGAGCTGTACGGCCGAGACGAGTTGCTGGGCCAATTGGGGGAACCGCCTCTCCAAGGCGAGGGCCATCTCCGTGGGGCCCAGGGGAATCCGGAAGGGACGGACGAGAAACATCCTGGCCGCCCAAGCGCAAAAGGCCAGGGACGAGACCAGGAGAACCCAGCGGACCGGCAGGGGAGGGGTGAAGGCCCGGTCGATCAAAAAGAGGAGGATCGCCAGGGAAACCAGGATGGTTACGGCGCGGAAGAGACCGAGCAGGAAGACCCGCGCCCGCAGGCCCCGTTCCAGGCCCGCCAGTTCCCTCTCGATGCGCTGCGTCGTTTCCGAAATCCTCGGATCCATCCGTCACCTCTGGAAGATGGGCAGGTACTGGTAAGGCACAAGCAGGACCAGGCAGGCCACGGCCGTTCCGAAGGCCGGGCCGGGCCCCACGCGGTTGGCCCAGGAACCGTCGGACCTCTGGTCCAGGAGGAGGAAGCGCCTTACCTGCCGGAAGTAATACCGCCACCATTTCCCACCGGCGATGAAGTGGGCCTGGGCGGCGTAGTAGTGGCCGTAGAAGAAGAAGTAGTGGTCCCTGACCGTATTTATGGTGTAGCTGTATTTCTGCATGTACCGCAGGCCCTTCACAACGAGGGGGTCGTCGTAGAGTCCCGCCCCGAGCAGGGTGGTGACGCCCGCGGCCGTGAGCGGGTAGCTTGCCCTGTGGGGCATCTCTCCGGGGGAGCGGGAGACCTGATACTTGAACCCGCCCACGTCGATCCCGAGCCCCGCGTTGCGGAACATCAGGTCCCGGCGGTTCACGGCGGAGCGGCGCACGTAGCCCACGGCGTTCTGGATGACCGAATAGGGGATCCGGATCCCTACGTTCCGGGCCGCCCTGAGCGCCATGACCTGGCAGACCGTGACGGACATGTCCGACTGTGTGGCCTTGGGCCGGTAACGCCATCCCCCCTCGGCATTCTGGGCGTCCACTATGAACCGGGTTGCCTTCTGGAGGGCCTTCTTGACCCGGTCCTCCCGGGTGGTCCCGTAGATCTCCGCCAGGAAGAGGGTGGAGAAGGCGTGGCTGTACATGCGGGTCCCGTTGGCCTCGATGGACCCGTCGGGTCGCACGCAGGAGAGGACGAAGTTCAGGCCCCTTTCCACGTTGGCCCCGTATTTCCCCCGGCCCGGCTGGTTCCCGGCGGCCAGGAAGGCCATCAATGCCAGGCTCGTGACGCCCACGTGGGCGCACTTGGGATTCCAAACCTCGTAATCATTCTGGAGCTTGAAGCCCACGTCGCCCATCCAGTAGCCCGAGGGGCTCTGGCGCCGGGCGAGCCAGGCGAGCCCCTTCTCGACAGCCTTCTCCTGGGCGATGGAGATGTCCCAGGGCCTTCCGACCACGTGGCCGGCGCCGGTTCCTCCCGGGGCCTGGGCCGGGCGGCCCGGGCGGGGGACCGGGAAGGAACCGGCGAGATAGATGGCGGGAGCCAGGAGAATGGTCCCGGCCAGTGAGAGGAGAACGGCGGGGGGTCTCACCGGTTGTCCCCTCCTTTCCGGGGGGCCGCAACCCCCAATGTGCCCTGGCAGTAGGCGAAGAGCAGGCCCTTTCCGGCGGCCAGGAGCTGGGGGCGTCCGGGGCCGACAAGGCCGGGAATTCGTTTCAGGAGTTCCCCCGTGGTGTTGTCCACCACGTAGAGATCCGGTCCGGCCGAGACGCCCCGGGGAGGGCTGACCTGGAGCATCGCCGCGGTGAAGCCCGTTCCTTCCACGGGGGCCGTGATCCCTTTGACCCCCCAGAAGTCGTGCCCCGGGAGCCCGACCTTCCAGGCGATCTTCCTGGAGGGAAGAATCCCGTGGAGAAAGCGAAGGCCGCTTCCCCTGCCGGAGAAGAGGTAGACCATGGAATCGGGCCGGCGCAGGTAGGGGTCGTTCCTTCCCGGGTAGAGGGGGAAAGCCGCCGGGGTGGCGAAAGGGATCCTCTGGATCTCCTTTCCCGTGGCCTCTTCCAGGACGCGCAGGTTGCTCCTTCTCCGGTAGAGGGTGAGAAGCAGGATGTAGCCCGGCCGGGCCGTGACCGCCGAGAGGCGTTCCCCACCGGGCAGGTCCACTTCCCATTCCTGGGCCCCCTTTTCCAGGGGGAGGGCCCGGATTCCCTCGCTTCCTTCGTTGAACACGGGAAGGACCAGGTGGTCCCTGGTGGCCAGGACCCTCTGCCTGTCCAGGGAAGAAACGATGGGAAGGGGCGAGGCGAGCCACTCGTCCCGCCGGGGAAGGATTTCCATAGTGGTCAGATCCAGGTCCAATACCTGGAGCCGGTATTGGAGAGGAGTGCGCCCGGGATTCTGAATCCGCCACCCCAGGAAGTGGAGCTTGTCGGGACCGGGGGCCAGGAAGGTTCGGGTCCCGGGAGGAAAGTGAAGCTTTCTCTCCCCCCAGACCACCCCGGAGAATGGCTCCACCACGTGCACCAGGAGATCCCCCCCGTCCGTGACGTCTGGGACCACCACGATCAGGCCCTCCCGCCAGAGGACGCTCCTGGGATAGAAGCCCCGGGGATAGGGGGCGATGAGTTCGATGGTGCCGGTGGATGTGTCCACCTTGGCCAGGCCCTTCCTGCAGGGAAGGAGCAAGTAGGTTCCCAGGAGAAAGGATGGCATATACCCTTGGAAGGAAGGCGGAGCGAGACGGGACCAGAGGTCCCGGGAAAGGGCCGACTTGTCCGCCACGGCGGGCCTGGCGAAGAGCCGGGACTGGAGGGCGAACACGAGCGGGACCTTCGGGTCCCTGGGGCCCAAGGTTACGGGACGAAGCAACCTGGTGAAGGTGCCTCCCAGGATGGGGACCCGGGCCGCGAGCCTGCGGGTGGGCGTGGCAGAAAGCATGGAATCGGCGGGAGGCGGCGGGTGTGGAGCGAAGCGTGCCGCCGCCCGGGCGAGGGTCAAACCCCCGTCGGGAGGATAGTCGGAGATTTCTTTCCCGAAGTCGGCGGCCAGCTTCCTGAAGAGGGCTTCCGAGAGCCAGAGATTTCCTCCCGCCTTGGCGGCCTGGGCGAGGCGCCGGAGAAACCCGGGCGTCCGCCTTCCCAGGGGCGCGGAGTTCAAGCCCCGGAGGAGGTCCTCCATCCTTCCGAGACGGGCGGCCTCGTCGGCCAGGGCGTGGAGGGCCTCCCCGGCGGCCCGGCTGTTCGGAAACTGCTCCATCACGGCCCGGAACACCGTGGCCGGGTCGGTGGCCTTCTTGCGCCGGGCCAGGAGAGCACGGGCCCGGGTTTCCACTTGGGCGTAGACCTGGGGGCCGTATTTCTTGACCAGGGCGGCGATGGCCCGGGAGGCCAAGTTCCTGCAGGGCTTGCCCGCGATGGTAAGCCGGGGGAACTCTTCGAAGACCTTCCTCCAGGCGGCCACGGCCTGGGGGGCGGTTTCCCGGCTCTTTCCGAGAAGTCGGGCGATCCGTGAGAGGAACCAGGGCCCAGCGGTCTCTTCCCCCCCGCGGAGGACTTGGATCCTCTCCTTGGGATACTTGCGCGCGATCTCCCGGGCCTGGACCAGCCACTCCCGGGTCTTTCCTGCTTTCTCCAGTTTTTCGGCGAGAAGAACCCGGGCTTCGAGTTCCATGGGGCCGGGAGGGGAGATGGAGACGGCTTCTTCCGCAAGGGCCAGGGCCCGGCCGGTCCTTCCCGCCTCCTGGGCCCGGTCCGCCCGGGCCAGGAGCGCCCGGCGAAGGGTAAGTCTCGCCCGGGAGCGCAGGGAGGCGGGAACCCCGGGGAGAGAGAGGATTTTCTTAAGGAGTTCCGATGCTTTCTCCAGGTCGCCGGGCCTCTCCCTCTTGAGGAGGGCCGAGGCCAGGGCGTGGATCATGTTGGGGTCGCCGGGATTCTTCTTCAGGGCGGACTCGGTACGGGCCACGATGTCTTCCACGGACAGGAAGGCCGAGAGCAGGGTCTTTCCCGCGGTGAGGAAGATCCCGGGCACGACCAGGACGTTCCCCACCCGGGCGGCGTCCCTCCCGAAGAGGCCGTATCCGGCGGAACGGCTGCGCAACATGACGGGCGCGGCCGAGCCGTCCATGCGCCACACGCCGATTCCCCCCTCCTTGGTTACGGTGTAGATGTAGCCGTCGGCCAGGCCGCCTCTCGGAATGAGTTCCAGCGGGGTGGCGCTGGAGGCCATCCGGTCCGGGGGCACGACGAGGCGGACGGCCCCTGTCAGGAGCCTTCTCCCCCTTCGCATGGAAGGATCGACCGCCACCACCCCCCTCCCCTGGAGGAAGAT
>JALUZX010000713.1 GCA_027011425.1 Planctomycetota bacterium | reverse complement strand
GGGCGGAAGAGGTCGTGAAAGAGGTCCCGGATGGCTCCTTTGCGATCCAGGGAGCAGGCCATGGCGAGGCGGACCCGGCGGTCCAGGAAGAAGGGGTTGCGGCCGGAGACATTCCAGGCCACGAACTGGTAGGTCCATGTGTCTCCCCGGGCGAGGACGGCCTTGCCCGTAAGAGCCCGGTCTTTGCGGAGAGCGAGAAAGTCCGCCGGGTCGGGGACCCGGAGAGCGTCCAGTTTTCCCGCCCGGAAGGCCAGGAGGGCGGCGCTCCTGTCGGGGATCACCTTCCAGGCGATCCTCTTGAAGGCGGGTCTCTCCCCCGGATATCCCTCCCACCGTTCCAGAACCAGGCCCTCTTCGGGGAGGAACCGGACCAGCCTGTAGGGGCCGTTTCCCACGGGGGAGCGCTCGAGGGCGCGGGCGGCGGCCGACCGCCGGAGGGTCGGGTCCTTCCGGCGGATGGGGCCCCAGAGGTGGGAGGGGAGGACGGGGAAGAGCAGGTTCCAGCGATTTGCGGGGGAACGAACCCGGAACTTCACCAGGAAGGATCGGGAATCCAGGACCCGGAACTCCTCCACAGATTCCAGGCCGGCCCTGAGCAGGCGGACGGGCACACGCCCGTCTTTGAGGAGGGAAAAAGAGAAGCGGGCGTCTTCCGATGTGAGGGGGGCCCCGTCCTGCCATTTCAGACCTTTCTTGATGCGGACCATGAAGGACAGGCCGTCCGGGGATTCCCGGAACCTTTCCACGAAGCTCCGGTTCACCAGGAACTCCATCCGGGGACCCACGCCGAAGAAAGAATCGTAGACCAGGCCGGCCACGCACCCCGAGAGGACATCTTTTACAAAGAGGGGATTCAAGGAAGAAGGGGGCGTAGGGAGTCTCAAGGTCAACGTCCGGTTCCAGTTGACCTTTTCCGGTTCTTTCGGCCGGGGGGAGAAGAGTTCGGGCGGGTCCACGGGAAGGACCGGGGCGCCGGCCTCTTTGCGCGAACATCCCGCCGGGAGGAGGAGGGCCGCCGCGAAGGGAAGGAACCGGGAGAAGAGGATCACTTCGAAATCTCCGCCCAGGGTCGTTCCAGAAGGGCTTCCATCCTGGCCTCCAGGGCCGCGCGGATCTTGTCCCGCACTTTTTTGTAGAGATCCAGGTCTCCGGCGAAGGGATCCAGGATTTCTCCACCCCCAGGGTCCAGGAGTTCCGTCGCGGGGAGACGTTCCAGCCCCCGGGCGAGGGCCCGGACCCGGGAAAGGTGGGTCCGGGTCATGCAAAGCACCAGGTCCGCCTCCATGAGGAGGTAGGGCGACAAGGGCCGGGAACGGTGGCCCGAGAGGTCCAGGCCCCATTCCCCCAGGGCCCGGAGGGCCCCTTCCGAAGCCGGGAGGCCCGGGAGGGCGCTCACGCCGGCCGAGAGGAAGCGAAGTCCCGTTCGGGGACTTTCCTCCAGGGAGAGCCCCCTGGAGCGGGCCGCGAGCCAGCGGGCCGTCATTTCCGCCATGGGGGATCGGCAGGTGTTCCCGGAGCAGACCAGGATCACCCCGTAACAGGCGGTCCGCTCCAATTCCTCCCTGGTGAGGGTCCCTTCCCGGAGAACCTGGAGCAGGGGCGGGAGGGCCCGGACCACCGTGGAGGGTTCCGCCAACTCCGCTTTTCCCCCGTCCACCACCAGGTCCACCCGGTTTCCCAGGGCCTC
>JALUZX010000712.1 GCA_027011425.1 Planctomycetota bacterium | reverse complement strand
GAAAAGCAGGGGGCCGGGGAGAGAAAGAGGAGAAACGAGTGAACAATCCCGGCCCAGGAGGGGGCGGGCGCGAAAGGAAGGAGAAAGCCTTAGAAAGAGACGATTTGCGGCTTGAGAAGGGTCGGAAAGGGACCGGCCCGGAAGGAACAAAGAATTTTGTAAGAAACCCCTTTTTTCGGGCCGCGCCACGGCGCGAGGCAGGTGAAGCCTCAGCCGTACTCGAACTTTCCCGAAGCCACGGGGGTTTCTCCCGGAAGCTCCAGGATGGTGAAGGCCGGTTCCTTGGGAAGGTCGGGGAGCTTTTTCGACCGGAGAATCGAGGAGGGGCGGTTGGTGGGGGAAGCAAGGAAGAAGACTTCCTCTCCTCCCGTTCCGCGGACTCCGAACTCCAGGTGGGCCGTAACGGTCCGGCGGCGCAAACGGCGGGGGAAGCGGGCCCGGACGTGGACCACCGGCGTATAGGGAGGGCCGAAAAGAACCATCTCGGGCTTTTCCCCACCCGCCCTGGCGGGAGGGGCCCCTGCCGGGGCCTGGGCCTTCAGGGTCCAGATGTTTCCCCCGTCGTCCCTGGCGGTGAGGGCGTAGCACCCGAGCTTGTAGATGCCTTTGGGGACCCGGACCTCCCGGGCCGGTTGGACGAAGAGAATGTCCGGGGCTCCTTCCAGGCCCAGGAGTTTGATCTTCGCGGCCCGGGTCGGAAAAGAAAGGCGGCCCGCCGGCGTGGGGATGGGGTCCAGCAGGAGCCTTCCCCGGGGTTGATCGAACCGCATCTTGTAGAGGATGCCCTCCAGGGAGAGGAGCCCCCAGGCGCGGAGGTCTTCCTGGGGGGAAAAGTTGGGGCCGGAGCCTAGGAAGAGGCGGTCCGATTTCTGGGCCGCTTCCTGCCGGGAGGAGCCCTCTTCCTCCTTTTCCAGCCGGTCTCCGAAGATGCCGTTGCCGTTGGAGTCGGCCAGGGCCAGATGGTAGGACCGGGAGCCCACCCGGAGGGTTCCGGTGTACTCACAAGCCGTGAGCATGAAGATGGCCACGTTTTCCGCGGCCCGGACCCTGGAGGGGCTCCTCCCCATGAGAGGGGCTCTCTTGTGGGCCCGGATCTCGAAGCGGTAGGGCGCCGTTCCCTGGGGGAGCCGGAGTTTCACCTCCAAAGGGGGGAAGGTCGCGTAGTAGAAGCCCAGACCCCGGGAAAAGGCCTTGCCTTCCACAACGGGATCGTCGGTCAAGTCTCCGTCGCCGCCGGCATCGAAGAAGAGGCGGTTGTAAAAGGGGTTCCTGGGGTTTTTCTTGTCCAGGACCAGGAGATGGCGGATTCCTCCCAGGTAGATCACGGAGAAGACGGGGGCCGGGGCATGGAAACGGGGAAGTTTCCAGTTCCCCGGGGGAGGCTGGGCCCAGCAGACCAGCCTGTGGGCGTCTTCCCCCACCCAATCCTGGGAGTTGGCGGAGGTAGGGCGAAACTTCAAAGGGACCTCCAGGGCGCCGCTCCACCCGGCCAGGAGGAGGAGGGCTCCCAGGAAGGACGCGTTCTTTCCAGGAAGAGGGGCCATCTGTCTCTTTCATCGAAACCCAGGCCTTCCGGGCTCCAGGCTCTTTCCTGTCAACCCCTCCGGGCCGGGCGGGGTTTCCCCGATGGAGCTGTAAGGATGGTTTTTTCTGGGGACCAGGGGAAAGGATGCCTCCCTTGGGGGAAAG
>JALUZX010000711.1 GCA_027011425.1 Planctomycetota bacterium | reverse complement strand
TTCCTGGAGGCCTTGGAAGGGGCCTTGGCGGTCTTCGCCGGCTTGGGGGCGGGGCCGGTCTTGGGCTTGGGAGAAGGCCCTGGAGAAGGTTTCCTGGGGGCGGGTTTTTCCCGGGATTTCTTCTTTTCCGGCTTCGAGGGCCTGGAGGCGGGCTTGCTGGCGGCCTTCTTTTTGGCCGCCTCGGCGGCGGCCTTGGCCTTGGCCTCGGCTTCCTTCTTCCGCCTCTCCAGCTCCTTCTTTCCCGCCTCCAGGATCTTGGCCACCGACCGGGCCGTGGCCCCGTCCCCGCCGGCGCCGAAGGCCGCGGCGGCGCACTCGATCCGGACCATCTCCTCCCGGGTCTTTCCCGCGGGCCGGAGGACGGCCACTTCCCCGGTCATGCCCCGGCCTCTTCCCATGACGCCCACCGTGGTGAACCCGGCCTTCAGGTAGGGTTTCCAGAGGGAGGGGTCCGGGTCCAGGACCTTGGCGGGTTTCAGGTTGGGGTTTCCGGATCCCCTCAGCCCTGTTCGGGCGGCGATGTGCACGAAGCCCGGGTAGATCCAGAGCCCCCGGCAGTCCAGCACCTTGGCGTCCCAGGGGATATGGACCTTCTTGCCGATCTCCACGACGATCCCGTCCCGGGCCACCAGGGTGGCCCCGACCAGGACCTTGCCCGGGGAGACCACCAGGTTTCCTCCCTTCAGGACCAGGCAGGAACCCTCCTGGGCCTGGGCGCCCTGGGGGATCCCCAGGACCAGGAGGAGGAGAAACCAGATCGCTTTGTTCACCATGGATCCTCCGTCAAAATAGGCGCCCGTCCCGGTCGGGATCGTAGGCGATATGGCCGTTCACGATGGTCATGAGCACGTGGGATTCCGGGTCCAGGGGGTCGCCCGTCCAGAAGACCAGGTCCGCGTCCTTTCCCTTTTCGATGGACCCCATCCTCTTCTCCACGCCCAGAAGCCGGGCGTTGTTGATGGTGATCCCCCGGATGGCCGCCTCCGGGGGAAGGCCCAGCCGGGAGGCCATGGCCGCCTGCAGGGGAAGCTCCTCCAGGGGGACGATGGGCGCGTCCGTGTTGGAGCTGAGCATGTCGTCCCCCAGGACCTTCCACCACTCCCGGTCGAAGCCGACCATCTCCCACGTCTTCCGGTCGAAGTAGTATTTCCTGGGGCCGCAATTGATGAAGACGCCCCGCTTCTTCACCTCCTTCGCCAGCTTGTAGGCGTCGAAGGTGGAGTGGGTGGGGTAATACCAGAGCCCGAATTCGTCGCCGCAGATCCGGAGGGTGGAGAGGACGGGCTGGTAGATCTGGGTGTGGACGCAGACGGGAAACTTGTGGTGGAACAGGTCCCGGAAGAGTTCCAGGGAGGGGTCGAAGGCCGGCTTCTTCCTGGTCTTCCCGCTCTCGTAGTCGTCCCAGGCCTTGGTGTAGTTCCGCCCTTCGGTGTAGATGTGCCGGAGAAGGGCGTTCATGCCCATCCTGCCCGACCCGAGGTCTCCGAAGGGGCGCTCCGGGTTTCCCGCCTGGGCCACCTTCAGGACCCCCGGGAAGCGCACCAGGGCCTCCCGGGCGGTGCGGCCCCAGGTCTTCATGAGGACCCCCCAGCCGGAGAGGTTGGTGCCCGAGCCGGGGATGAAGATGACCGTGGTCACTCCTCCCGCCCGGGCCCTCTTGATCTCCGGGTGGTCCGTGGTGATGAAGTCC
>JALUZX010000710.1 GCA_027011425.1 Planctomycetota bacterium | reverse complement strand
CTTCGAGAGGGAGACCGTAGAGAGGGCGGCCCCAGGGTTTGCGGATGGGAAGAAGTCCCTCGAAGAGGCCCTTTCCCACCTTGACGGTGCCCCGGGCGCCGTCGGTCCTGAAGAGGAAGTATTTCCCAACAGGGGCGGAGCCGTCGTTTCCAAGAAAGTAGACGTAGGGACCCGACCGGAAGGGGAAAAGGAAACCCCCGTTCCCCGTTCCCGGGTAGAGATCCACCAGGAGGCGGGTGCCCGCGGGGGACCCGTCGGTCGTCCAGATTTCCTTTCCCGTCATCGATCCCTTTTTCAGTCCCTCGAAAAGGACCTTGTCACCCAGGCGGACCAGGTTGCGGCAATGGACCAGGCCGGGGAGAAGGGGTTTCGTCCCAAGGGAAGTTCCGTCGGTGACCCAGAGGGAGGTCGTTCCGTTGGGCCCGGAGGCGGTGAAAAGGGCGTGCCTTCCCAGGACCGCGCATTCGAGGAACCCCCCGGAATACTTTCCAGGATAAGTATCCGCCAGAAGGCGGGTCCCTGCCGGCGTTCCGTCGGTGATCCAGGGCTCCAGGCCCAGGGAAGGGGAAGTGGAGCCGAAGAGGACCTTTCCTCCCAGAACGACGGGCCTTTCGAAAAACCCCGTCCCGACGACGCCCTTGAAAAAACAGGTCGTTCCCGAGGAAGTCCCGTCGCTTCGCCAGAGGCCGGCGCACTTCCCCGAGACCCCGGCGAAAAGAACCCCCCGGCTCCATGGGAAGAGGGGGCTGGTCTTGGAGAAATCCAGGTTCGAGGCCGCCCGGGTGCCACCCGGAGTCCCGTCGGTGAACCAGAGTTCCTTGGGGGTGTTGTACCCCAGGCCCTTGGTGGCGGCCCAGAACCAGGTCCTTCCAAGGAGACCCGCAAAACCGGAAGGGTTGGAACCGTAGGTCATCACCCCCGGGGCGATGTCCTTCAAGAGGTAAGTCCCGGCCGAGGTGCCGTCGCTCACGAAGAGTTCCCTCTCCCGCCAGGGCCGAAACCCGGAGAAGAGCAGCTTGTTTCCAAGGGGGGTGAGGAAAGCAGGATCCGTGGGGGCCGCACCCCCCCCTCCGCACTGGAGGCAGGCCGTCCCGGCCTTGGTCCCGTCGGTCCTCCAGAGGAAACCCGAGCCGGCCGGCCCGCTCTCCCCGGAAAAATAGATGTATTGTGATGTCGCCGCGGGGTGCAGCCACCTCATGAAGGGGAAGGAGAATTCCGGGACCACCTTCACCGTCCCCGCCGGAGTCCCGTCCGTCCGCCACAGGGCGTCCAGGTAGGGGATCTTGCTCCCGTCGTGGCCTCCGAACCAGATGTAACCTTTCCACCGGATGGGACTCTCGAATCCGCTCCTGAAGTTGGAGGTCACCCCTTTGAGGAGGGTCACCTTCCGGGCCGCCGGGTCGAACACGTAAGGGTTGGGCCCCAGGCCCTTTCCCGCGGAGAAACCGAAGACCACCTTTTTCCCCAGGACAAGCGGAGTGACCCAGCCCCTCGCCGCCGAGGGAAGGGAGGCGGCGCGGAAGGCCTTCTTCCCGCCGGTTTCCCAGATCGCCCATCCCTTGGAGTCGAGGGCGCAGAACCAGGCCCTGGACCCGATCGCCACGGGATGGAGGCATTCCCCCGATTGGAGAGAATTGTAGTCCCTCAGGGCGAAGGTCCCCTTGGCGGTTCCGTCGGTGACCCAGGCCTCCCCTCCCGCAGAGGCCGTGGACCCCCGGAAGACGAGGAACCCCGCCGCCGGAACGGGCTCTTTCCAGGGAAGAGAGAACCCCCCCTTCACAAGCACCGGCGCCTTTCCCGTTCCACCGATGCGATACAACCCGAAAGGTCCGGATGTCGACCCCGTCCTCCCGAAAAAGTAGAGGGAATTCCCGAAGACAACGGGGTAGAAAAAGCCTCCATCGCCCTTCCCGGGGAGGAGGTCGGCGACCATCCGCGTCCCTTGCGCCGTTCCGTTGGTGACCCAGACCTCCCGGCCCGCCGAAGGGGTCCAGGCGGAGAAGTACACGCGCCCGGCGAAGAGGCAGAAATCCCAGGGAGCGGACCCGTCCTTCCCGGGGACGATGTCCTTGACCATCACCGTCGAGGCGGCCGTTCCCCCGGAAACCCACAACTCCTTCCCGTGGACCCCGTCGTCGGCCCGGAAGAAGCACTTGTTTCCCAGGACGAGAAAACGGTCTCCCAGGTGCAGGTTCGAAGGATCGTAGGAAAAGGCTTCCGGCGAAGAGGACGCCTTACGGGAGACGATCTTGTTCAGGTCCCCCAAAAGACGCGGGTTCTGCCCGCGGCAGGGCGGCGGTGAGAGGGAAAGAAAAAGAGGAAAAAGGAAAACGGCCGGAAAGATTCTCCATAGACGCATGCTCGACTCTCCTTTCAGCAGGCCGGGTCCCGGCGGGACCGGGAACGAGGACCTGTCAAAAATTACATGATCCGCATCTCGACATCTCTTCACTGAAACCCCGGCGCCGGGGCGCAGGAGGCGCTCAATATCCCAAAGACAAAACCAGTCCGTTCGTGAAGTCCAACCCGAAAGGCCCGGAGCCGGAGGGGCCCGCCACGGCCTGGGCGGCCAGGCGCGTTCCCGCCAGAACCGGGTCCGAGGGCACGGCCAGGGAGAGGGTTCCCCCCTTTCCCGAAAGGACCGCCCAGAAGGGACGCCCTCCTGGATCCACGTAGAGTTCCGCTCCCTTGCCCAGGCCCAGAGGGACGGTGGGAATCTTTCCGAAAAAGACCAGGCCCGCCGCGCCGGGGCTGATCCCTTTGAGGGAGAGGGTGATTTGCTTCCCAAGGACCGGATCCTCTCCCTCCAGGACCGCGGCCCCCGAGGGCCGGCCCGTTCTCTCCACCGTCGCCCCTGCCGTCCAGGCCCAGGGCTCCAGGCCGTGGATCCCGTCGTCTGCGCTGAAGTAGAGGGTTCCCCCGGCAAAGGCCAGGAAATCGCCGAGTCTTCCTCCCGGACAGAAGAGTTCCCAACCGATCCTCCGGGTTCCCTCCAGAGTCCCGCCGGTCACGAGAACCCCGAGGATCTTCTTTTGCGTGGTACCGTAGAGCACGGCTCCCCTTCGAGCCCCCACCCTGACGAACCGGACCGGTTCGGACCCGTCCCGGCCGGGAACCAGGTCGGCCAGCATGTAAGTCCCGAAGGCCGTCCCGTCGGTGACCCAGGGCTCCGGACCGTGGATCCCGTCGTCGGCCCAGAAAATCCCCCTCTTCCGGTTCAGGGCCCGGGACCAGGAGACGGAGTCCCTTGTGAATTCCACTCTGCCGATTCTCTTCGTCCCGCCCGGCGTCCCATCGGTTGTAAAGAGTCCCACCTTGCCGTTCGCGACGGTCCTGCCGTCGTCCCCGAAGAAGACGATCTTCCCCTTCAACGAAATCGGTGCCTGGAACCCGCCCGACTTGCTTCCCCCGGCCAGGTCCACCAGTTCGCTGGTTCCCTTGGCCGTTCCGTCGCTCACCCAGGGCTCGGCGCCGTGATTGGATCCGGCTTTCTCCCCCAGGAAGAAGAGCTGGTCTCCCAGGACGGCCGGCCAGGCCGCCGCGTTCAGGCCCTTGGCCAGGAAGCGGGTTCCCCCCAAGGTCCCGTCGGTGATCCAGACCGCCCTGGTCCCCGGCGCGGCGGTTCCCAGGGCGAAGACAACCCGCCCTTTCCAGGGAAGGGCCCAGTAGATCGCCACGCCCTTGCTCCCCGGGGCCATCTCCTTGAGGAGATGGGTCCCCGCCGGGGTGCCGTCGCTCACCCAGGGCTCCAGCCCGTGGACGCTGTCCGCCCCCAGGAAGAAGGCCCACCTCTCCGTGGCCGCCATGAGCCCTTTCCTGACCTGGCAGGAAACCAGGAAGGAACGCGTTCCCGCCGGATTTCCGCTGGTGGAGAAAAACCTCGTCCCGCCGCTTGGATAATACTCGGTGTAAAGGACTCTCCCGCCCAGGGAGACGCCGCTCACGGGAATCCCCGTGGGGATCCCGGGGATCCTGTCCTTGAAGGACCTGGTCCCGCCGGGGGTTCCGTCGGAGATCCAGAGGTCCCTCCCGTGCTTGGGATCGGCGGCGCTGAAGAAAAGGCGCCCCAGGAGGGGAACGCCCAGGGAGGGCTTGGATGCCGGCGCGGCGATTCCCTTCCGGATGTCCGCCAGGAGGAAGGTCCCGCCGGGGGTGCCGTCGCTGATCCAAGGCTCCCGGCCCTCGGCGGGAGTGGTCGCGGCGAAGGCGATCCTCCCTCCTCCCAGGGGAGTGAGGGACCCGGGCTGGGAGCTTCCGGGCCCCGGATAGAGGTCGCGGACCCTTCGAGTGCCCGCGCCGGTCCCGTCGGTCACCCAGAGCTCCACGCCCCCCTTGGGGTCGAATCCCACGAAGAAGACCCGATTCCCCGAAACCACTGGGGTTTCCCAGGCTCCGAGGTGCGTCCAGAGGGAAGCCACCTTGGCGGTCCCCGCCGGTGTGCCGTCCGTGGACCAGAGGGCCCAGTCCCCAGGGGAAGTGTCGTTGGCGCAGAAGAGCACCTTCTTCCCGAAAAGAACGGACCTGGTGTAACCCTGGCCTCCCGGTGGGGAGACGCTTTTCAGGAAAGAGACCTTTCCGCTCACCGTGTCCAGGACCCAGGGATCGCCCCCTCTCCAACTCGCCCCGGGACCGCCGAAGATGATTTTCCTTCCCAGGACGACGGGGTCCCACCACAACCTTGGTAGGCCCACGGCTGCCACCCGGAGAGTCTTGACCCCGTCGGTCTTCATGATTCCAGACCACTGGTTGCCGTAGAAGGCGAAATAGACCCATCCCCCGGCGGCAGCGACGGGCGTGGAACTGTAAGCTCCCAGGGAGATGACCTCCCTGGTTCCCTGGGGGGTTCCGTCTGTGACCCAAAGGGATCTCTTTCCCCCGGAGGATTCCAGGAAGAAGACCTTGTCCCCCGAGGAGAGGGGGTTCTCCCAGCTCCTGGTGAAACCCGAGGCCAGGCGGACGGGGGAGGTCGAGATTCCGTCATAGGAATACAAGGCGTAGGACGAATTCCCCGGAGATTCCCGCCGGAAGAAGTAGAGCCGTCCTCCGCCTGTGAAAGGCGAGAGGAATTCCCCGCCGTAACCGTAAGGCTGCTTCCAGAGGAGGTAGGTTCCCTGGGGGGTTCCGTCGGAACGGACCACCCCCCATCCCCGGAGGCGGCTTCCGCCGTAGAAGTAGATCCTCCCCTTGAAAGCGATGGTTCCCGGGAAAAACCCCGTCGTATCCTCCATGCCCGGAGCGAAGTCCGCCACCAGGCGGGCCGCGCCACGGTAGGGAAGGCCCGACCAGAGTTCCCTCCCGTGGAGGCAATCCCGGGCGAAGAAGTAGAAGACCCCGCCCAGGACGGCGAAGGAATCCTCCCCGTATGCCATGAGCTGGAACCGGCGCCCGAAGGGGTCGGAGGAGAGGGCCTTTCCCTTGCCCGGCATCACGTCCACCAGCATGCGCGGCGGGAGGGACTGGGCTCTGGAGGTGGCGGACAGCGCGGCCAGGAGTGCCGCGGCGGCAATCGTTCCAGAAAAACGCATTTTCAAACTCCTTCCTTCCCTACTTCCCAAAAGTCCAGAGAACGCCGGCCGTAAGCTCCATGCCGAAAGGAGGCGATGTCACGGGAAAGACGCCGCCCTGCAGGAGGAGCCGCCCCCCCGCCAGGGAAGGCGAAGGAGGAACGGACAGGCTCCCCCCCGGCGTCCTGGAGGCCCAGGCGACGAAACCGGCGCCGGGATCCAGGAACAGGAACTGGTCGAACCCCAGCGCCAGGGGAAGCCGCCCGGGAAACCCGAGGAAGAAGAGGCTCCACGCCCCTCCCGGGGCCCCCCGAAGGCCGTAGGAGACAGTCTTCCCAAGCCGGGGGACACCGGCCTCAAGTTCAGCCACACCGCAACTCCACCCTGCCCTCTCCGCGCAGGGCCCGGCCGCGCAGGCCCAGGGCTCGAAGCCCCCAAGCCCCCCATCGGCGGAGAAGTAGAGGAAGCCTCCCGAGACCCCGATCCTGGGGGAGAGGCGGGTCCAACGCATCCGGGCCACGGGCTTCCAGGCCCCGGTTCCCGCCGGGGTCCCGTCGGTCACCCAGAACCTGTCCTTGCAGTTGAGGGCGGGGCACCCGGGAAGGAGGAAGAAGACTCTTCCGCCCCCGCAGTTCCAGGCGGACACGCTCTCCCGGTAATTCCAAGCCGTCCCGGAGGGAACCTTGAGGGGAAGGGTTCCCGCCGGGGTTCCATCGGTGACCCAGGGCCCCCGGCAGGTCCCGCCCTGGAGGGGCCAGAAGACGGCCCCGGGCCCCCAGCCCAGGGGAAGCCCGTAGACCCGCCGGTCCCAGGG
>JALUZX010000709.1 GCA_027011425.1 Planctomycetota bacterium | reverse complement strand
GTTGGAGCGGGAGGAGGTCTCTGGGGTGGGAGTCTTTCGTTACCGCCACGGGCCGGGGGCTCATCCCTCCCTGGAGGGGGCGGACCCGGAGGGGGCGCGTCTCTTCGAGGAGATTCTCTCCAGGGAGAGGCCCGGCCTCCTGCACGTGCACCACTGGTTCCAGCTCACCAGCGACCTGGTCAGGATCGCCCGGAAAAGGGGGGTTCCCGCGGTGGTGACGGTCCATGACTTCTTCTCCACTTGCCCGCTCTTCTTCAGGCTTGCCGACGACAAGAATTTTTGCCCTCCGGAAACGGAGCCGGCGGTCTGCGCGAAGTGCCTTGGACGTTTCACCGAGGTCGGGAAAGAGGATGTCTCCCGGCGCCATGATGCATTCCGGGCCGAGTTGGAGGCCGCTTCGGCCCTCCTGGCGATTTCCCGCCGGGAGAAGGATCTCCTGGAGCGGTTTCCTCTTTTCCGTGGCCTGCATTTTCTCCTGGCCCCTCTTCCTTTCCTGGGAAGGCCTTGGAACGCGGGGAGGGAAGGCAAGGGAAGGGAAGAGAAGAAGAAGATTCCGCCTCTTCGTCTGGTCACCTGGGGAGGGCTGGTCCGGGGGAAAGGCCTTGGGACCCTTTTCGACGCCTGCCGGAGGGTCCGGCCCGGGGGGAGCCTGGTGGTCCACCATTACGGGAGGATCCTGGACGGGGCATTCAAGGAAGAGCTTTCCGCCCGGGCCCGGGGATTCGAGGCCCGGTTCATGGGGACTTTCCGCGAAGAGGAAAAGGCCGGTCTTTTCCATGCCTACGACCTGGCCGTCTTCCCATCCTTCTTCGAGGAAACCCACGGGTTCGTGGTGGACGAGGCCATGGCCCTGGGCCTGCCCGTGGTGGTCTCCGACAGGGGGGCGCCCCCGGAGAGGGTGGGGACGAAGGGCCTGGTCTTTCCCGCGGGAGACGCCCGGGCCCTGGCGGAGATCCTCCAGGGATTCCTGGAGGACCCGGACTCCCTGGAGGTTTTTCGAAGGGGACGGCCCGCCCCGCAGCCGGACCTGAAAGAACACATGGATCTCCTGGACCGGGTCTACGAAAAGGCCCTGGCCTCCCGCGGGTAGAGGCCGCCTCCCCGGCGCCGGGATAAGAACCAACTCTCCCGCAACCCCAACCTCAGGATTTTCCCCTTTTCTTCTCTCTCTTTCCGGTTCCGCCGGGGTAGGAAAAAGGCCGGGCGGAGCCCGGCCGGGTCTTTTGCCGCCGATCTCCTTTTGGATCGTGTTCGTCGATCCGTGACGGTTGCGACAAAAGTCCCGGACCCTCGAAAATCCCGAAGAAATCGTGGTCTCCCCCCAGCCAGCAATGTTGTGAAGCCCCCGCCGGAACGAGTCCGGATCGGAAATCCGGGCTCGTGACGTCGGGGGGCCAGTCCCGACGCACCCACCGAGTCCCGAGCTTGACAAGACTTTTGTCGCGTCTGTCGATCAGTGACGGTTACGACAAAAGTCCAGGACCCTCGAAAATCCCAAAAAAATCGTGACCTTCCCCCAGCTTGAAATGTTGTGAAGCCCCCGCCGGAACGAGGCCGGATCGGAGATCCGGACTCGTGACGTCGGGGGGCCAGTTTCGGCGCACCCACCGAGTCCCGAGCTTGACAAGACTTTTGTCGCGTCCGTCCATCAGTGACGGTTACGACAAAAGTCCCGGACCCTCGAAAATCCCAAAAAAATCGTGACC
>JALUZX010000708.1 GCA_027011425.1 Planctomycetota bacterium | reverse complement strand
TCCTGGGCCCATTGGTCGGTGCGGGGAAAGAAGGACGGAAGTTTCAAGGGATGGGGGGCGCCTCCGGGAGTCTGGGCTTTCCGGGCGGAGGTGGAAGGAGGACTTCATTCTCCCCCCGTGGGGGCGGAGATTACGGGGGACGTCATGACGGACCTGGGGACTCTGGTCCTTCCCCGGCCCTGCGCCCTGGAAGTGCGCGTCCTGGATGAAAAGGGCGTCCCCCTTGCCGGGGTGAAGGTGAGGCTCCAGCGGAACAAGGACGCGGAGATTCCTCCCTTATCTTTCGACTCCCCCCGGGAGTTGCCTGTCCCCGAGCCGGGGTCCCGGGAGATGGCCCTTTTCTTCCCGGGGAAGGAGGAAGGCCCTGGTGGGAGGACGGGAGAGGATGGAACCTGCCTTTTCGATAAGCTCACTCCGGGCCGATGGTGGGCGGAGGCGGAATCGGACGGAGGTTCCCGGGGGGAGGCGGGCCCGGTCCCCCTGGGACCGGGAGAAAAGGGAAAGGCCCGCATCGTCCTCCGCCGGGGGGGGAAGCTCCTGGTTCTCGTCCGGGACGCGGAAGGGAAGCCCAGGATGGGCGCCGACCTGGAGGTCACCCGGCTGGGCCCGGGCAAAGCGCCGGGGAGCGCTTCTTTCACTTTGCGGACGGACGCGAAGGGAAGGGCTTTCAAAGAAGGACTCTTTCCCGGGGAATACCAGGTCGTGCTTCAAAGGCGGATCGATGTCCCTTCATCTCCCGGAGGAGGGGTCCGGATCCTGGGCTTCTTCGAAAGAGAGGGAAAGCCGAGGCGCGTGGTGATCCGGGAGGGAAAGACAGCCCTGGTAAAATTTACCGTTGGGAAGAAATGGAAAATCCGCGGCCTGGTCCAGGGACGAGGAGGGCCTGCCAAGGGGGTGGAAGTCCACCTCATCCAATGGCCGGGGCCCAGCCTGGAAGCCAAGGGCCGCCGGACGGGCGGGGACGGGGCCTACGAGTTCGCCGGGGTGGATTCCGGGAAATACATGCTCATCTGGGGAAGGCCCGGGCGGCCGGCCCTTTCCGGGGAGGTCCTGGAACTCGGTCCGGAGGGAGGGCTTCTCCGGAAGGACCTGCTCCTGCCCGGCGGGAGGATCCTGGGCAAGGTGGTCGATGCCCGGGGAAGGCCCCTTTCGGGGCTCCTGGTCAGGATCGGCCGGGCCGGGCCGGCCCGAAGTGAATATACGGCACTTGGGATCATCGGGGGAGGGCCGGGGGACCGCCCCTTCGTCCTCGGCCTGGACCAGCCGGAGATCCGGACCGACAAGGAAGGCCGGTTCGTCCTGGAGGCCGTTCCGCCGGGAGAGTGGACGGTCTACGTGAAGAAGAAAGCCGGTAAGCTCCTGGCCTCGGTGAAGGTGGATGTCCCGGAAGAGGGAAGCGCCGACGCCGGGACCCTCCGGGTGGGGGGAAAGTAGGCAAGTGGGCTTTCCAGGATCGGACGCCGGGCGGGGCCGGGCCGTAAGGTTATAATCTTGCCTTTGATTCTCCCGGAGGTCGGATTCCATGGAACGAGGCCGCCTTTTCCTTCTGGGTCTTTTCTTCCTTTTCCTCGCGGGAGGCGGGTTCTGGGTCTTTTCAGGGGGGGGCGCTCCTTCCCTCCCCGAAGGAGGGGGCGCAAACGCGCCGGGGAAGGCCTCTCCGGAAGGCACCCCGTCCTCCCCCCGCGCGGGTTCTTCCACCCCCTTGGAA
>JALUZX010000707.1 GCA_027011425.1 Planctomycetota bacterium | reverse complement strand
CATCTACATGGGCCTGGCCCCCTACATCGTGAAGCGGGTGGGCTCCAACATGATCTTCGCCGTGAGTTCCCTGGGCTCCGGCGTGCTCGGGGCCACCTGGTCCTACCAGGGCGGGTATCCGCCGGGATGGTTCATGGCCATCAGCGACGCCTGGACCTGGGACGACGGGCCGGGCTGGCACAGCAAGATGGACCTCCAGGGTGTGTTCACCCATGAGCTGGGGCACTCCCTGCGGCTGGGCCACACCAACGTCCGGAGGGCCACCATGTATTACGCCATCTACGGAAACGGCATCGCCGACCGCTCCATCGAGCCCGACGACATCGCCGGGTGCCAGGCCATATACGGCAGAGCCTCGGCCTCCAAGCCGGAGATCACCGGGACCACCGGTTCCTCCAGGCCCGGCCAGACCATGATCATCCTGGGCAAGAACTTCGCCGCTTCGGGCAACGAGGTCTGGTTCACCAGCGGAGGGAGCCGGACCCCGGCCAAGGCCTTCAACGTCTCCTCCACGAACGGAGGGACCAGGCTGACCTTCACCGTCCCCACGGGCGCCAAGATCGGCAACGTGGCGGTGAAGATCCCGGGAAACAGCCATTATTGCCTCTCCAACGCCTGGCCCTTCGACCCCACGAAGGTCACCTTCAAGCCCCGGCTCACATCCTTGAGCCCCGCGAAGGTCCGCAACATCAAGGGCGGACTTATTACGGTAACAGGCAAATACTTCTCGGGAGCCACCAAGGTAACCGTGGGGCCGGTCACCCTTACCGGCAGCCAGTTCAAGGTCGTGAGCGACACGAGCCTCCAGTTCAACGCCCTCGACCCGCCTCCCACCCTGGGCACGGTCCAGGTCACGGTCTCCAACCCCCTGGGGACGAGCAACGCCTTGAATCTCACCTTCCAGGCCGCCGACCCGCCCGTCCTGTCGGCTCCGGCCATGACCTTCAAGGGGAACAAGGACACCTTCCAGCTCGGGAGCAAACCCTCCTACCTGGGCCTGGTCCTGCTCTCCCTCAGCAACAAACCAAGCGCCATCCCGGGCCTCATCTCCCTGGGCCTGGGAAACAACTTCAAAGAACTGTTCGTCCTCACAACGGTGACCTTCGACAAGGTGGGCCGGACCTCGGCCTCCTTCGTCGTCCCCGCCGGACTCGGAGGGAAATATTACTACTCCCAGCTCGCCGTGATCGACCCGTCCAACCCCTACGCCCTGCCCGTAAAGGTGAGCGGCGTAGGCAAGACGCTGATCCTGTTCTGACCTCCGCCAAACGACCGAAACCGGCCGGCTCCCTCCCGGGGCCCGGCCGGTTTTTTCTTCATCAAAAAACGGCCAGTACCGGGTGGGGCGTCCCCACCTTAAGCCAGGCGTCGAAAAACCCCCACGTGGTGAGGCCGTCGGGGCTCCCGGGCTCGAGGAGCCAGCAGGCGAGGAAGCAAAGCGGGGTTTCGGAGGAGATGAAATAGCTCCCCGCCGGGACCCGGACCCGGACCCTCTCGTAGGTCCCCTCGACCCGGACCAGCCTGTGGCCCTGGAAAGGCCTCGGATCCCTCCGGATCTCCAGGACGTCGAATTGCCGGACCTGGAAATCCCGGGGCTTCCCCAGGCGTCTCACCTCGATCCCGTGCCTTCGAAGCAAGTCCGCCGCCTCCCCGGCCCCGGGCGGGAGGAGCCACCCTCTTGGGACGGCCACCTCCCGGAGAACCTTGAAT
>JALUZX010000706.1 GCA_027011425.1 Planctomycetota bacterium | reverse complement strand
ATCCAGGACCTGAAGGTGGGACACATCCTGGGAGGCACGCCCTGGCGTATGGAGATCGGCGAGATCCTGGGGGTGATCCTCGCGGCCATCGCCCTGGTGGTGCCCATCAGTCTTCTCATGACCCAATACAAGATCGGGAGCCCCCAGCTTCCGGCGCCCCAGGCGGGGCTCATGGCCATGATGGCCAAGGGCATCGTGGGAGGGCAGATGGCCTGGTTTTTGGTATTCACCGGGGCGGTCTTCGCCGTGACCTTGATCCTCATCGGGGCCCCGGCGCCCATGCTGATCGCCGTGGGCATGTATCTTCCCCTGGGGGCCACCTTCGCCATCTTCACGGGAGGCCTCATCCGGCTGGTCCTGGACTGGCTGGTGAAAAGGAAGGCCTCCGCCGGTGCGGTCCAGGCGGAGAACACGGGCATCCTCCTGGCCTCGGGGCTCGTCGCCGGCGAGGCTCTTACTGCGGTGGTCCTGGCGGCCCTGCTCATCATCCGGGCCCCCAAGCCCGGAGAGCCCCAGGCCCTGGTGAGCTGGGGCGTCCCTTCGGGCGGGTTGGGACTGGTGATCTTCCCCGTGCTGGCCCTTCTTCTGGTTCTGGTTCCCTATTTCAAGGGCCGGGCCGCCGCCTTCCGGGGAGGGGAGTGAGGTGCTCAAGATCAGTTCCAGCGGAATCCGCGGCACCGTGGGAGGGCCTTTCACCACGGAGCTGGCCCTCTCCTTCGCCCAGGCCTTCGCCACATACGCCGGGGGAGGGACCATCCTGGTGGGGCGTGACACCCGCCGCTCGGGAGAGATGTTCCGCTCCGCCGTCATCGCAGGCCTTCTCGGCGCGGGGGCCCGGGTGGTGGATCTCGGCATCTGTCCCACGCCCACCCTCCAGCTCGCCGTGAAGAAGAAGCGGGCCAAGGGGGGCGTGGCCATCACGGCGGGCCACAACGGGGAGGATTGGAACGCCCTCAAGTTCATCCGGTCCGACGGCATCTACCTGAACCAGAAGCAGGGCGAGGAACTCCTGGAGGTCTTCCACCAGGGGGACCTCAAGAAGGCCCGCTGGAACGGGATCCGGCCCGTGGAGAAGTGGGAGGGCGCCCTGGAAGCGCACAAGAAGGTCCTGGAGAGGGCCTTCGACACGGCCGCCATCCGGGAGAGACGTTTCCTGGTGGCCCTGGACTGCGGCAACGGGGCTTGCTCGGGGTTCACGCCCGGTTTGCTCGAGGAGCTGGGTTGCCGGGTCGTGGCCTTCAACACGAAGAAGACCACGCCCTTTCCCAGGGATCCCCATCCCCACCCGGGAAGCATGACGGCCCTTTCCGCCATCTGCCGGGCCGTGGGAGCGGACGTGGGGTTCGCCCACGACGCCGACGGGGAGAGGCTCGGGATCGTGGACGAAAAGGGCGAGGCTCTGAGCGAGGAGATGACTTTGGCCCTTTGCGCCGAGGCCAGGCTTTCCCGGAAACCCGGGACGGTGGTGACCAACGTCTCCACCACCCGCGTCCTGGAGGAGATCGCCGCCCGCCGCGGCTCCAGGGTGGTCCGGGTCCCCGTGGGCCAGGCCTTCGTCTCGGAAACGGTGGTGCGGATGGGGGCGGTTCTCGGCGGAGAGGGAAGCGGCGGGGTGATCGTCCCCGAGGTGCTCCCGAGCCATGACAGCGCCGCGGCCCTTCTCCTCCTCCTGGAATATCTCGCCCTGGAGGGGGGGGCGGTTTCCAATCT
>JALUZX010000705.1 GCA_027011425.1 Planctomycetota bacterium | reverse complement strand
TCCCGGCGCCTTTGCCCATTCACACCTCCAGGAAAAAAGGGGAAGCAGGGATCTGGTGGGCCCAGCAGGACTCGAACCTGCGACCTACGGATTATGAGTCCGCAGCTCTAACCAACTGAGCTATGGGCCCACCCTGTTGGGTTCCCCAAGATAGCCCTCCCGTCCCGGCGCTTCCAGGGGGAGAAACGCCGTTCAGAAGGAGGCCCGGCACCGGCCGGTGAGGCGGACCTTGCCGGTCTTGGAATCCAGGACCACCCCTTGGGCGTGGAGGCTGGACCCGAGCAGGAGGGTCCTCACCAGGGCCGGCGGGTCCAGCACGGCCGTCCGCCCGTCGCCGTGGAAGTCCAGGGCCACCGGAAGGATCAGCACGAACCAGGGATCCGTGGGGTCCAGGTACCACTTCCCGTAGCCGGGAAGGAGGTAAGGGGAGGACAAGAGCTTGGAGGAGAGGAAGACGAATCCTCCCGCTCCCGGAAGGTTGGACTCCCGCACCCTCCAGCCGAAACGGGCCTTGTAGCCGTATCCCTCCAGGTCCGCCAGATCCGGCCAGAGGGCCGCGTATCCGAAGTCGGGAACCCCCTTCTTGGCAAGACACCTGGAAGCGGGGTCCACGGCATAGCCCTGGATGACGGGAGGAAGAAGGAGCAAGCCCATGTCCCAGGCCAGGTCGTAGGGAAGGACCGAAGCGGACTGGGGCTTCCCGCTCGAGTAGACGACCTTCCAGGCCATCCCGGGGACCACGCCCTTCCGGGGGTGTTCCCCGCAAGGGGTCCTTGGATAGTCCCCGCTTATTTGCATAGAACCGTAATCGGCACCGGACTTTCCTGAAGCGAAACGAAAACCGTAGAAGAGGGTTCCCTCGGGGAGAGCGAGAGGTTTGGAGAAGGTGAAACGGATATTCCAGGCCCTGACGCCCGTGGCCTTCCCGGAATAATTGAAAGGGCCCTCCTGGAGAAGGATGCCGCCCGTGGAGAGATCGGGCTTGCCCGAGGAGTCCGCCTTGCGGACCACCAACCAGACGGTCTCCGCCGTGGAGGCGTCCTGGTCCTGGAGGACCGCCCGGATTCCCGCGGCCCGGCGGAGCCCGCCGAAGAAGGAGCCCCGGATCTCCTGGAGGAGTTCCCCCTCCTGGGTTGCCTTGAGGGCCCGGTAGGCGTATTCGGAAGCCCCGTCGAAAAGGTGGAACTCGTTGGGCAAAGGCGTCTGGGCGAAGAGTGCGCCGGAGAGAACCAGGAAGGTCCAGGCAAAGGAAAGGACGCGCATGACTGCTGCCTCCGAGGGCCTGTGAGGCCCCTCATTTCTCAAGGTCCTCCCGCCTCCCGGCCCGGAAGGAAAACAGGCCCGGGAAGAGAAAGGAGGCGGGAAACTTCCCCTAGGTTACCCTCTCCTCCCGGGCCGGCCACCTCCCATCAAGCGGCAAAAGGCCTCCCCAGGGGCCGGGGTGTCCCGTTCTGGGCCTCCCCAAGGGAAGGTCCTCTCCCGGCCCTGAAATGGGTCTAGAATGAAAAGGGCTTCAACTCACTAGGAGGAAGAAGCGTAGAATCTTTCAGCTTCGCCGGGAAACAGGGAAGGAGACCACCGACCCCCAAGAAGGAAACGAGGACGACCCCAATGAGTCCCAAGAGAGCCTTCCCTTTGACCATCCTTGCCTTGACCCTCTTTCTTCTTCCCCTTCAGGCCCGGGAAACCCCCGCCCAGGGGCCGGCCCCGGC
>JALUZX010000704.1 GCA_027011425.1 Planctomycetota bacterium | reverse complement strand
GGTCTTCCTCCATGCCCCCCCGCGGGAAGGCCCCCGGGATTTCATAAAAGTAGGTGTCGCATGAACCCGGGTCCGGCCCCGGACTGAGTCCCGGTAACCTCGAAAGAGGGCGGCGCTAGTAAGAGACCGGCAATGAGGTCGTCCCCGCGCGGAGGGGCTTTTTGGACGGGCCCTCCTCCTCCTCCTGGGGCCCGGAACTCCGCGCGGGGGGCCTTTTGCCTTTTCTCGAAGGCTCCAATCAAGCCAGGCCCGCCCCAGGAGCCTGGGGCTTTTCCCCTTCCGGCAACCCCACTTCAGGCGCGATCCGGTCCAAAAGGCGCCTCAGCCTCGGTCCCTGGTCCAGGGTCAGGTGCTCCTGAAACCAGCGCAGGTCTTCCAATGTGGTGAGGTCCCGCAGGGGATCGGCCAGGATGTAGTAGGGAATCCTCCGGGAGGCCAGGTAGGAACGGACCTGCTCCAGGGCCCGGCCCGTCTCGAAAAGCCCGGGGCTGAAGATGTCGTGGAACCGGGACATGCCCACCAGGTTGTAATCCCCGTCCAGGGAGGGGCCGAGCACGACCTGGGCTTCCTCAAGGGCGGCGAAGGCCCGCCCCAAAACCTCCTCGGGCGCCCAAGGCACATCGGAAGCGCAGACCACCCGGGGCACTCCCTCGTCCAGGTCGCACAAGGCGTCCCGCACCCAGCTCTCCATGGATCCCACCTCGGGAAGGGGGTGGAAGATCTCAGGAAACCCCACCAGCTCGGCCCGGGCGCAGTCCTGGAATGGAAAGGCCCCCACGCACCGGTATTCCGGCCGGCCCCTGTGGCTGTCCATCCGGTCGAAGAGAACGGCCCTGTAGAGAGCCGCCGCCAGGGCTTCCGCCCTCTCCCGGCTGCGCACTCCGGGAAGGGACTCCAACTCCCGGGCCAGGTCCGTCTTGACCCTCCCCGCCGAGGGGACCTGCCCCACAAGCACCAGCTCCGGGGCCGGCGGGGCGTGGACGGGCCAGGCCTCCATGGAAGGGAGCATACGGCGTGATGCATATCCAAGCACGGGGACGACCCACTCGGGGCCGGGCAGGTCGTCCAGGCGCTCCTCCTCCCAGTAGACCGGAACGCCCCGGGCCTCCAGCCGCCCCAGATGTTCCCAGAAGCGCCCCTCCCCGCCGGGCTCCAGGTCCAGAAGCCCCGGGACCCAGGGAGAATACCCGATGGCGGAGATCCGGTTTTTTCTTTCCCTCAAGAAGGCGGCCCTGGCGCCGCCCCGGAGGGCCTGGAAGACTTTTTTTACCCGGTCCCTCGTAAGACCGGGCAGGTCGCCCGCGGCGATGAGGATCGTCCGGTAACGCCGGGAAAGCCGCTGGAAAGCCAGTTCCAGGCCCCACTTCCCCCCCTCGGGGGATTTCTCCAGGCGTGTTCCCGGGGGAAGAAGGGAGGCGAAGGAGGACCGGACTCCTTGGGGGGATGTCATCACCACCAGGTCCCACTCGGGGCCCGGCCGGTTCTCCCAAAAGAGATCCCTGTGGAGGGCCTCCCAGAAGGCAAGGGCCTTCTCCTCGCCCCAGGCCCGTACAAACCCCCGTCTTTGGGCCTCCTCGGCCGAGGGAAGGGTGTAGACGCAAAGGACCGTTTCGGACATGGGGGCGTTTCCTCCCCACCTCAACGGCCGGGCCGGAAGAGGAGTTTCCTGTGACCTTCCCGGGCGGGGCGCCACGAATGCACGGGAAGGGAGAAGAG
>JALUZX010000703.1 GCA_027011425.1 Planctomycetota bacterium | reverse complement strand
GTGGGGCGGAATTGATCTGCGGCGCACCCCGCCTGGGAAGGTCCTTTTCCTTCAGGATCCTGGGATCCGCCCCGCCGGGAGGGGCGCTCTTCTTCCTGGGATTTCCGGGAAGGAGGCCCTTGGACCTGGGATTCGGGCAATTCCTCTTCCTGGATCCGGCCAAACCCTTTCTCTGGATCGGGTTTTCCAACCAGGGAAAGGGAAGCCTGGCGGTTCCTCCCGCTCCCTCCCTGGAAGGAACGCGTCTTCTTCTCCAGGGAGGAGCTTTTCCCGCCTCTTCCCCGCCTTTCGGCTTGGATTTCACGCAAGGAATCCTGCTCACGCTCGGGAAATAAGGAAGGAGAGAAACATGCGTAGAAGAATCATTCAGCTTTGTTCGGCGGCCCTCCTGGTGACGGGGGTTCTTTCCTCCCAGGTCCGGCCTCCCAGGCTTCTCAAGGACATCGCTCCCGGAAAGGGAGTCTCCCGGTCTTCCGACCCCGCGGGGAAGGCTCCCCTCGGCCCTTCCTCTTGGGGGGAGGGATTCCCCCGCCTGGGGGGAGTCTTCTTCTTCACCGCCGACGACGGCGTCCACGGCAGGGAGATCTGGTCGGGCCTTCCCTATCCCGGGACGGCCCGTCTCGCCGTCGACCTGGCGCCGGGCCGGGCCTCGGGCGTGGAGATGGATGCGGGGATCACGGCCTACAAGGGCAGGATCTATTTCTGGGGGACCGCAGGTCCCGGGAAGACCGGTCTCTGGCGGACCGACGGCTCCCCGGCGGGCACCATCCTTTGCTGGAAGGATTCTTTCTTCTACCCTGGGAAGGGTTTTTACGGCGCCTTCCAGGCGGGGGAAAAGCTCTACTTCTTCACCAGGACGGGGAATTCCCCGGGCACATACACCCTCTACGCCTACGATGGTTCCCTCAACCCGCCCAGGCCCTTGCTCCCGTCCTGCCGCTACGTTTGGAACAGGCCCGCGGTCTCGGGGGGAAAGGTCTTTTTCGTGATGTCCACGGAGCCCGCAAGTTGGGGTTTCTGGGTGTCCGACGGGACCAAGGGAGGAACAAGGAAGCTATTCAGCGTGCGCGCTGAATTCACCGGGGCTTCCACCTACCCCATTGCCTCGGGCGGTTGGGTTTATTTTCCATATTGGGATCGGAACTGGTTCGGGATCGTGAAGACCGACGGGAAGAGCGTGGTCAAGGTCACAAGGATCTACCTCCAGTGGGGGTGGTGGAGTCCCGTCCCCCTGGGAAGGAAGATCGTCTTCGGCGGCCCCGGGTCCTCGGGCTACGAAAAAGGGGATCCCTGGGTCCTGGACACGGTCACGGGCAGGATTTCGCCCCTCAAGATCATCGCCTCCTCCGGTCAAACGGGTTACAAGAGAGGGGTTCTTCTGGGGAAGCGGATTTTGTTCCCGGCCAACGAGGGAAGCCCTTTCCGCTGGGCCCTCTGGTCCACGGACGGCACGACTTCGGGAACCTTCAAGGTGAAGTCTTTCGGAAAGGGGGCCTACGGTTGGTATAAAACAGCGGTTTCTGGAAACAAGGTCTTCTTCGCGTGGTCCGACCCGGGAACGGGGAACGAGCTTTGGGTCACCGACGGATCGGCCGGGGGAACGAAACTCCTAAAAGACATCTACCCGGGGACCCGGAATTCCTCTCCCGCCTATCTCACCTCTCTGGGGGGCGGGCGGGTCGCCTTCTCGGCGAAGAGCCCGGCCGAGGGGGTGGAG
>JALUZX010000702.1 GCA_027011425.1 Planctomycetota bacterium | reverse complement strand
CCTTCCCCCCCCCTTTCCCCCGAGGGAAAGTAGAGTTACCCTTCCCTCATCGACCGCCCTGGACGAAAGGGGAAAACCATGGCGGACTTCCCGGACAAGAGCCCCCTGGAGAACGTGCCTCGACCAAGGAGAGCCGGCCCTTCTCCCTCGAGGCCCCGGGCCCGGAACGAGAGGAATTCCCTACACAAGACAAGGGCAAGAAGGAGGGCAGGACGAGGATTCCATGTCCCCGGGACCACTTGGTCTCGGGGAAGGGTCTGATTCCTGCGGGGGTGAAATGATGCGGGACAAATACGTCAAACCTTTTCTCCTGCTCCTGGTTTCACTTGTTGGAATTGCATTCTTCTATTTCCTTTTCACGAATGCCGGCGCCACGAAACACGGTCTTCCTCTACCGGGGAGAAAATCCAGTGACCTGGGGACGGCCGCCCCGGCGCCTCACAAAAACGGTGTGGACCGGAAGCCTCTTGGCGCCAAGGCGGGGGAGGAAGGAAAAAGGACACCTGGATCGGTTGGAGCAAGGATCCGCCTTGGAAAAAAGCCTGAAGGAAACGTCCTCCAGGCACGCCCGCTGGAGGTGCGCCTCTATTGCGTGAAGGAGGGGAAGGAATTCCCAGCTTCGGGGGGGACCGTGTTTGCCCGCCCACCCGATTCCGATGGAAAGGTCCATCCGCCGGGAAAGAAAGGTAAAAAAAAGGTATTCTCTTCCTGGTCTTTTCCTTGTGACCAGGACGGCAGGGCTTTCCTTCCCCTGGCCGGGCTGGCCGGAAAAGGTCACGCGGGAGGGGTTTCTTTCAAGATTTGGGGGGAATCGAAGGATGGAAAGTATGCGGCACCGGAGATTTCCGTTGGATTGGACGACTTCGGGAGGTATCGCCTGGATTTTTTCTCTCCTTCCGTATACTTGAAAGGTGTCCTGAAGCTGCGGATGCGCGAAAAGGCGACTGTCCGGATAAGGGTCAAGGATGAATATGGTAAACCCGTGGAGGGGGTTCCGGTCGGAATCTTCAGTTGTATCCGGCCCTTGAATCGCCACCCGGGCGGCGCAACCACCTTGATCCCATTGCGGCTTGGAAAGACGGGAAAGGAAGGAATTTGCCTTCTCACCCTTCCCGTGGGAGAAAGAAAGGGCTTTTGGACCTTTTTGACCCGGCGGGTCGCCGCGGGTTTCCCTTTCCCCTTGTCCCACCTGGATCGTTGGTTCAAGAAGATCACCTTGAAAGAAGGGGGGAAGAAGGAGGTGGTCCTTGTGATCGCCAAGGACCCCTCTGGAAGGATCCTGGACCCCTCACCCATGGGGATCAAGAACGAGGCCGGGGCCCGATCCATGGTGGACCCATCAAAAAAGGGACTGGTTCTTCTCAGGAGGATCGGAGACACCCCGGAGATAGAGGTCTTCTATCCCGGTTACAAGAGCCGCCGGATCCGGTGCAAGGGGAGTGTGGTGGAAATCCTTCTGGAACCGCTCCAGGGAAAGCCCCGGTCCCGCAATTCCGGAGCAGCCAGAAAATGATTTGCATGGGACTCGTCGCCGGAGGGGCATTGATCGGCGAAGGTGGAAAAAGTCCACGCCGCAGTGGCGTGGAAATACGCGGGCGACGGGACCGGTTCCCTTGAAAAGGGCACAGATTGGCGGACGCGACAAAAGTCTTGTCAAGCTCGGGACTCGGTGGGTGCGCCAGAACTGGCCCCCCGACGTCACGAGTCCGGATCTCCGATCC
>JALUZX010000701.1 GCA_027011425.1 Planctomycetota bacterium | reverse complement strand
GGGTTTTCCTTTCGGCCTCCCCCGGGAGAGGGGAGAACAAACGAAACAAGCGGGAGGTGTTCCATGATTTCCAGGTCGCTCCTCTTTCTCCTCGGTCTCTCTCTGCTTCCTTGGACCTCGACCCGGGCCGGGCGCTCCCCCGGAGGAGGGGCCTTCCCCGTTCCGGGGCCGGGAAGCCCGGGAGTCTTCGTCCCCAACCGGGGCCAGTGGGACAACCCTTCACTATTCGCCGCGTCCTTCCCCGGGACCAGGCTCTACCTCCTGGAAAGAGGGTGGGTCCTGGCCTTCCCGGAGGGCTCCCTGTCCTTCCGTTTCTCCGGATCGAAGAAAAGCGCCGCAATCCTCCCCGGGGAAAGACTTTCAGGCGTATACAACTTCTTCCTCGGACCCGATCCCGCCCGGTGGCGCGCGAAAGTTCCCCTGTTTCGTTCCGTCCGATACAAGGACATCTACCCGGGAATGGACGCCCTCTTTCTCGCCAGGAAAGGCCGGCCGGCCCTGGATCTCCACCTTCGCCCCGGGGCGGACCTTGCGCTTTTCTCCGTAAGCGTCCGGGGGGCGCGGAGCGTGAAACCCGGTCCCTCGGGCGCCCTGGTCCTCGGGACTCCAAGGGGGCCCGTGCGGCTCACCCCGCCCCTGGCCTGGGAAATCCTCCCAGGAGGAAAGAAACGTCCCGTCTCGTGCAGGTGGGTGCTTCGGGGCCCGAACACATTCGGATTGCAGGCTCCCGGCAGGGACCCGTCCCTTGCCTTTCTCGTGGACCCCTCCATGCTCACGGGAATCCTCCTCGGAACCCGGGGCGGCCAGGAGGTGCACGCCGTGGCCTGGGGGGATCCCCGCACCATCTACTGCGCGGGCTGGACGGACAATCCCTCCTTTCCCACCACCGAAGGAGCCTGGGACCGGACCCAGAACGGGGACCAGGACGCTTTCGTGGCCTGCTACTCCCGGGCCCGGACCCTCTATTTCGCCACCTTCCTGGGGGGGGCGGCCATGGACCGGGCCTGGGCCCTGGCGGTGGACCCGGAGGGCGGGATCATCGTGGGAGGGGAAACCCTCTCCGCCGATTTCCCGACCACACCTTGGGCGTGGGACAGGAAAGCCGGACCCAAGGAAAGGGGCAAGGCCTTCCTCTCCCGGTTGGACCGCACCGGCGGCATCTTGATCTCATCCACCTATCTGGGCGGAAAGGGGATGGAATGCGTCCGGGCCGTAGCGCTCACCGAGAAGGGACATGCCCTGGTCACGGGTTTCACCAACTCCCCGGACTTTCCCGTCACGAAAGGAGCCTTCCAGAAAAAACCGGGGGGAGGCTTCGATATCTTTGTCGCCGATTTCACACCATCCGTGGGATCTCCTGTCTTCTCGACCCTCCTGGGCCGCGAAAAGGACGAAGTTCCCCAGAGTCTCCTGATCGACCCGGAGGGGAACATCCTGATCGGCGGAACGACCAGCTCCGCGACTCTGCCCTGGACAGGCCCCCAGCCCAAGGCCAAGGGGGGATTCGACGGCCTTTTCGTGAGGATGTCCCCCAAGGCCGACAAGGTGGCCCTGGCCGTGCGGATCGGGGGAAGCAAGGATGACCAGGTCCTGGCCATGACCAGGGATCCCCAGTCGGGCGATGTCTACCTGGGAGGGCGCACATCCTCGCCGGATTTCCCCGCCACGGCCCAGGCCTTCGATCGGACCTTCAACGCCTGCTACGAGACGGGTTGGGTCGCCCGGATCAGCGCCGGCGACGGGCACACCATCTGGGCGGGGATCCTGGGCGGGGGGCACAGGGACTACGTCTGCGGCCTTGGGGTGGACCGAAAGAGCAGGCTCTGGGCCGCGGGAGGAACGGAGTCCAACGATCTCCTGGACCAGTTGGGTAATCACTCCCACGGAGGAGTGGATACCTTTCTTTGCGCCATCGACGAGACGGGAAGAAAGGTCCTTCACCTCAGGATCCAGGGAGGGTCCCAGGACGACGTGCCCGGGGCCTTCGCCTTCTCGAAGAGGGGGAGCGTCCTCCTGGGCGGATGGACCTGGTCCGCTGATTTTTCCAAGATCTCCTACCCCGGCGTCGAACTGAAGGACGGCCCCTGGGGGTTCCTGCTGGTCCAATCCCTCCCCAAACTCTGAGGGATTCAAGGGGTGTCGGGGCGGCGCGAAGCGCCGCCCCGGATTTGGCGGCCCAGCTATTTCCCGGCCATGATGGCCTGGACGTCGGCCTCCACTTCCCCGATGGGCTTGATGTCGAACTTCTCCACCAGCACCTTCAGAACGTTGGGGGAGACGAAGGCCGGAAGGGTGGGGCCCAGGCGGATCCCCTTGACGCCCAGGTAGAGGAGGGCCAGAAGCACCGTCACGGCCTTCTGCTCATACCAGGCGATGTCATAGGAGACGGGAAGCTCGTTGATGTCCTGGAGCCCGAAGGCCTCCTTGAGCTTCAGGGCGATCACGGCCAGGGAGTAGGAATCGTTGCACTGGCCCGCGTCCAGAACGCGGGGGATCCCCCCGATGTCGCCGAGATTCAGCTTGTTGTAGCGATACTTGGCGCACCCCGCCGTGAGGATCACGGCGTCCTTGGGAAGGGCCTTGGCCACCTCGGTGTAGTATTCCCGGGCCTTGTGCCTGCCGTCGCAGCCCGCCATGACGACGAAGCGCTTGATGGCGCCGGACTTGACGGCTTCGATCACCTTGTCCGCCAGGGCCAGGACCTGGTCGTGGGCGAACCCGCCGATGATCTTCCCCTGCTCCAGCTCCACGGGAGGCTTGCACTGCTTGGCCTTTTCGATGAGGGGGGAGAAATCCTTCTTTCCGCCCTTGGGCCTGTCGGGGATGTGGGTCGCTCCGGGATAGGAGACGAGGCCCGTCGTAAACAGCCGGTCCAGGTAGGTGTTGTTGCTCTTGAGGGGGACCAGGCAGTTGGTGGTCATGAGGATCGGGCCGTTGAAGGATTCGAACTCCTCGTTCTGCTTCCACCAGGCATTGCCGTAGTTCCCCACGAAATGGTCGTATTTCTTGAAGGCCGGATAATAGTGGGCGGGAAGCATTTCGCCGTGGGTGTAGACGTCGACCCCGGTCCCGGCGGTCTGCTCCAGGAGTTCCTCCATGTCCTTCATGTCGTGGCCGCTGATCAGGATCCCCGGGTTGTTCCTCACCCCCAGGTTCACCTCGGTGATCTCGGGCTTTCCGTAGGCCGAGGTGTTGGCCTCGTCCAGGAGCGCCATGGTGGTGACGGCCGTCTTTCCCGCCTCCATGACGAGACCGATCATCTCGTCCACGGGAAGGTCCTTGGTGGTGGACGCCATCCCCTTCATGAGGAAGTCGTAGATCTCGTCGCTCTCCTTGCCCAGGACGGCGGCGTGGTCCGCGTAGGCGGCGATGCCCTTGCAACCCAGGATCAGGAGTTCCCGCAGGGAGCGGACGTCCTCGTTCTCCGTGGCGAGCACGCCCACCTGCTTGGCCTTCTCCAGGTACTCCCCTTCGTTTTCGGAATACCAGGTGACCGAATCATGGAGCTTGCCAAGCAGCTCCTCGGGGCTCTTCCCCCCCGAGGCCTCGACGAGCCGGTTCTTGACTTCCTCCCTCACCTGGAGGGCCTTCTTGATCGCCCCGGTGAACCAGGGCTTGTCCCACCCCACGTTGGTGATGGTGGAGAAGAGCATCCGGACCACGAAGAGCCCGGCCTCCCGGTCCCGGGCGCCCAGCTCGGCGGCCTTCTCCCCGAGAAGGGAGATGCCCTTCACCACATGGATCAGGAGATCCTGGAGATCGGCGAGTTCCTGGTCCTTGCCGCAAACCCCCTTGACCGTGCAACCTTGGTTTCTTGCCGTTTCCTGGCACTGGAAACAAAACATTCTTCAGCCTCCTAGCTTCTTCGGCTTGTTATTGGGAAAAAGACCGGGGAACCCCTCCCACGACGGATTCCCCCTTGGAAAGTTCGATTTCAGAGCCTCTGGGGGCGCGGATCCACCATGGAAAGCCCTACCTAGGCGGCCCTCCGGGAAAGATCAACCCTGAAAAATGGAGAAAAAAATCTACTCGAAGCGGGCCCTCAACCCAACCGTTTTTCCCTCCTCCGCCCGGCCTCCTCGAAACGCCTCTTCTCCTGGGGGGTCTCGGGCTCGAGGGCCGGGACCGGCCTGGGGCGGCCCGACTCGTCCAGGGCCACGAAGGTGAGGTAGGCGCTGGCCGAGTGGACCCTGGTCCCGTCGGGATGCTCCGCTTCCACCCGGACCCCTACCTCCATGGAGGTTCTCCAGGAGCGGTTCACCGACGCCTTGAGAACCACAACGTCTCCCAGCTTGATGGGGGCCTTGAAGCTCAACCCGTCCATGGAGGCCGTTACGGCCACGCCCGTGCAGTGGCGTCTTGCCGCCACGGCGGCGGCGATATCGATCCACTGCATGATCCGGCCTCCGAAGGCGTTCCCCATGGAATTGGCCTGTCCCGCCAGGACGATCTGGGTCATCTCCACCTGGGACTGAGAGGGAGTCTTCTTTTCCGGCGCCATGTCAGCCTCCCGGCTTTTCCTACCCGGATCCCCCGAAGATTCTGGCCCTTCCGGGCCGAAGAACAAGAGCCGCCGCCGGCCGGCTGGATCCTTCCCGGGCGGGAAAGGCGCGGAAAGCCGGTGTTGGGCCCTCCCGGCCTCCGTGATAGGATCCGCCCGGCCCGGGGGAAAAAGGAAGCGCAAGGACAGGGAGGGGTCATGACCATACCTGCCGGAAAGGGGACGTTCCCCGGGAAGAGCGAAGGCCTCGGAAAGACGGGTAGCGCCCCCTGAGGCCCCATGCTTTTCAATTCCATCCCCTTCCTGGTCTTCCTGGCCCTCTTCTTCCCGGCCTGGCTCCTCCTGCCCCGGCGCTTCCGCAACGCCTTCATGCTGGCGGGAAGCTACTTCTTCTACGGCTGGTGGGACTGGCGCTTCTGCGGTCTCCTGGCCCTGTCCACCCTGGTGGACTACTTCGTGGGCGCCGCCCTGCCCGGCGCCCGGGACCGGAAGACACGCAAGCGGCTCCTTTTGGTCAGCCTGGCCAGCAACCTGACCATCCTGGGGACCTTCAAGTACCTGGGCTTCTTCGTGGAATCCTTCCAGGCCATCCTGGAGGGCCTGGGGATCCGGGCGGGCCTGCCTTCCCTGCGGATCATCCTCCCCGTGGGGATCTCCTTCTACACCTTCCAGACCCTCTCCTATACGATCGATATATACAGGGGGAAACTCCAGCCCATCCACGATTTCATCGACTTCGCCCTCTTCGTCTCCTTCTTTCCCCAACTCGTGGCGGGCCCCATCGAGAGGGCGGCCAACCTCCTTCCCCAGCTCGTGAAGGTCCCCCATCCCCGCGAGGGGGACCTGACGGAGGGGATCAAGCTCATCACCATGGGGATGATCATGAAGGTCCTCCTCGGGGACCGTCTCGCCCCGCTGGTGGACCCGGTCTTCCGCGCCCCGGGAGCCTTCTCGTCCCTGGAACTCTTCCAGGGGCTTCTTTACTTCGCCCTCCAGATCTATTGCGACTTCAGCGGATACAGCCTCATCGCCCGGGGGACGGCCCGGCTCTTCGGGGTGGACGTGATGATCAACTTCCGCCAGCCCTACCTGTCCCTCAACGTCACCGACTTCTGGCGCCGCTGGCACATCTCCCTCTCCAGCTGGCTCAAGGACTATCTCTACATCCCCCTCGGCGGCAACCGCAAGGGAAAGGCACGGACCTACTTCAACCTGATGGTCACCATGCTCCTGGGGGGACTCTGGCACGGCGCAAACTGGACCTTTGTGGCCTGGGGGGGCCTGCACGGCCTCTACCTGGCGGCCCACAAGCTCATGCTCGGGGGCCGGAAGCCGGAAACGAGAATACGCGTCCGGGGATGGAAGAGCTTCGCCTGGGCCGCAATCCGTGTGGGCTTCACCTTCACCCTGGTCCTGCTCACCTGGCTCTTCTTCCGCTCTCCCGATTTCCACACGGCCTTCGCCATGCTCTCGGGCATCCTCTCCTTCCAGGGGACCTTGGACCCGAGGGTCCTCCTCGCGACCCTTCTGGTCGGAGGCGTGGTGCTGGGGATCGACATCCTCCTTTACGGCCTGGAGAGGGAGGAGATCCTGGGGCTGATCCCCAGGTTCGCGCGCCCCGGAGTGATCGCCGGGATCTGGGTCGTCATCCTGGCCCACCTGATCTTCGCCCAGGAGATCCCTTTCATCTATTTCCAGTTCTGAATCGGGGAAAGATCCGCCGGGCCGGGAGGGCCGCCCCGATCCCGGCCGCGTGACGTCGGGGGCTTCACAAAATTTCGGGTCTTCCGCAGAATCTGTGGGTTGGGGAGGTGTGGAAAGGCTCCTACGATCAGCATTCAGCCGGGAACGGCGGGCAAAGGCCCGGCTGGGGCCCGCCCCGCCTC
>JALUZX010000700.1 GCA_027011425.1 Planctomycetota bacterium | reverse complement strand
CTACCGGGCCCACCCGGAGGGGCACCTGGCTCCCTATCTGGCGAACACGGGGTATATCGACGACGCCGATTCGGCGCGCCTTCTCTCCCTGGAGAGCGCCGGTGTTTTTGGTCCCTTTTCGCTCCAGGCCGAGACCATCCACTCCTGGGTGGATTCCCGGGCCGGGGGCGATCCCCATTTCTGGGGCGCCTACGCCCAGGCGAGCTGGTTTCTCACGGGGGAACACCGGCCCTTCCGGGCCGGGAGCGGGGGAATGGGCCGGGTCCGGCCGAAGACATCCTTTTCCCCCAAGGGAGGGTCCGGGGCCTGGGAGGCGGCCTTGCGCTGGTCCAGGCTCGACCTGGAGAGCGCCCACGTGAAAGGCGGCATCCTCCAGGACTGGACCGTGGGCCTCAACTGGTATCTCAACCCCAACACCAGGCTCATGTGGAACTGTGTCTTCGCCCGCCTGGCGGGAGGGGGCAGGCCCAACGGCCGGGCTCAGCTCTTCTTGATGCGGTTCCAGGTCGATTTTTAGTCCGGATTCTTTTTGTTTGCCCGGCCGGGCGGAAAAAGTTTTTGCATCGGCTCGAAAGCCGCCTAAGATCCTCCGGCTACCTCCCTCCAAGGGCTCCCTTCCGGCCGAATGGAGGGGAACGTGGGCTTTTTTTCGTGTTTTCTGGTTCTTTTTCCCCTGGAGGAGAATACATGCGTCCCCTTTTCCTTCTTCCCTTGGCTTTCTCCCTCGTTGGCCTGGCTTTGCCGGCCCAGGAGCCCGATACGGTGCTTCTCAAGAACGGCGACAGGATCACGGGAAAGATCCTCAACTTGAAAGGCGGCAAGTTGGTGGTCAAGACCGACGCCGCAGGCAACGTGACCCTTGAATGGGCCAAGGTAAAAGCCCTGAAGACCTCCGCTCCCCTCGAGCTGGTCCTCAAAGACGGCACCGTGGTCAAGCGCAAGGTCTCCCCCGGAGAGAAGGGCGCTCTCCGCGTCGAGGGCGGGGCCCTGGGCCTGCCGGCAGTTCCCCTTTCCCTGGTCACCCAGATCAATCCTCCTCCTGTCCCGCCGGTGAAGTGGACGGGCAACGTCAACCTGGGCGCCACCAAGACGGCGGGGAACGCCAACAACGCCTCCGTCTCGGCCACCATGGACGCCGTGCGGCGCAGCTCCATCGACCGGTTCACCTTCGGCGCCGGCTGGCTCTACACGGAGCAGAAGGACCAGACCACCAAGCAGAAGGATATCACCGAGAGGCGGACTTACGCCGGAGTCAAATACGACTACTTCGTGAGCAAGAGATGGTATCTCAACGCCAGCACCAAGGCGGAGGGCAGCAAGGCGGCCAACCTCAACCTGCGTTACACCATCGGCGCCGGCGGCGGTTACCAGTTTTACGAAAAGCCGAATTTCAAGCTCAACGGCGAACTCGGCCTCGGTTATTTCTACGAGAAGTTCCGCCACGAGAGCGGCGACGACCACGTGACTTTGCGTGCGGCGAGCCACCTGGACTGGAAGCTCACTTCCGGCATCGGCTACAACCACGTGGTGGAGTGGTATCCCAGCACGGAGAAGTTCAGCGACATGCTGGTCCACTACGACGGGCGGATGACCGCCTCCTTGACCAAGAGCATGTTCCTCCAGTTCCAGGTCCTCTGGGACTGGGACAGCACCCCCGCCGTGGGCCAGCGTCGTTCGGACACGACCTACATCCTGAGCGTCGGCTGGAGCTTCTGACCCGGGTCCCGAG
>JALUZX010000699.1 GCA_027011425.1 Planctomycetota bacterium | reverse complement strand
CGCCAGGAGCTTTCTCTGGCCGAAGGAGAGTTCGCCCGCCGCTTTTCCCTGTTGTCCGGCCAGGGAAAAGCGCTCCAGGACGGACGATCCACGGGAGGAGATCGCCCGCGCCTCTTCGGCCTTCCACAACCTCCTCCTAAACCAGGCCCCCAACGCGGTGTCCCCCGGCCGCCGGCCGCGCCACCACAAGAGCAAGTTGTCCAGGGCGGAAAGATCGGGGACCAGCCTGTTCACCTGGAAAGTCCGGACGATTCCCTGGTGAAACCGGGCGGCCGCCGGCATCTTGAGCAGGTCGTTGCCCTTCCATAGGACGCGGCCGCAATCTGCCCGGATCATTCCCCCGATCACGTTCAGCAGTGTCGTCTTCCCGGCCCCGTTGGGCCCCATCAGCCCGCAGATTATCCCGGGCTGGAGTTCCAGGCTCACATCATTCAGGGCGGCCACTCCGCCGAATCTCTTGCTCAAATGACTGATGCGCAGGCTCATGCTGGAGCCTCGCCGCGTTCGGGTGATTTTGCGGACAACCCAGCGCCGATCAGCCCCTTGGGCCGAACCAACAAAACGAAAACCAGGATCAGGCCATAGAGACCCCCCCGGACGTGCCCCACAACCGGTCCGGGAAGACCGATGAATCTCAACAACTCGGGTAGAACAATCAGAAGGACCGCACCTAACAAGGACCCCGCAATTCTTCCACTTCCCCCGATCACCACCATGCACAAGATCATCACCGATTCCATGACCTGGAACGATGTCGGATCGATGAATCCCATGTATCCCGCGTAAACGGCTCCCGCCAGTGCCGCCAGGCCTGCCGAAACCACAAAGGCTTCCAACTTCACTTGTCCCGGTTTACGTCCAGTCGCAAGCACCAGCAGTTCGTCCTCCCGAACGGCGGTCATCACGCGGCCGAAAGGGGAAGAAACGAGCCCCTGAACGGCCAGGCAGACCAATCCCAACATGACCGCCGCCACCAGGAGGTTTTCTGCGGGAGTGTCCACCCGCCAGCCGGCAATGGTGGGAACAGGGATGCCCGTAAAACCCAGGGCGCCGCCCGTCAGGGACGTCCAGTTGTTCATCACGGTGAAGACCACCACCTGGAAGGCGAAGCTCACGATGACGAAGTAATCATCGCGGACGCGGAGAGAAGGAAGCCCTGCCACCAGTCCGACCACCGCGGCCGCCACCATGGCCAGAAAGGCGGCCGGTATCGTCGGAATGCCCAGGTCCCTTGTCAGGATGGCCAGGGTATACGCGCCGATCCCGAAAAATGCGGCATGGGAAAGGGAGAAGATCCCCAGGTGTCCGATCAGCAAGTCGAGAGAGACGGCCAGCGCGCCGTAGATGCAGACGAGAACGAGGATGTGCAGGAGATATGCCACGCCTCAACTCCTCCGCAGTCGCAGCCCCATCACGCCCCCCGGCCGCCACAGCATGATCACGATCAGCATCAAGAACACGATGACGTCGAGCCACTCCGATGAGAGGGCGAGAACACCGAACTGCTGCAGGAACGCCACCACAAGCGAGGCCACCAGCAGACCGGCCAGAGAACCCACCCCGCCGATCAACGTGGCCACCACTCCCAGGAGCAGGGCGTGCAGCCCCATGGTCGGGGTGATCACCAGGTCCAGTCCTACCATGATCCCCGAAACTCCGCCAAGCAGACCGCCCATCGCAAAGCAGCCCAGGGCCACGCGGTCGGGATTGATCCCGGAAATACGGGCAAGAGTCGGATCGGAGGACACCGCCCGGAATACGAGCCCCACGCGGGACACGCGGCCGATCCACCAGCCCCCACCGGCGACCAGGATACTGATGGCAAGGATTCCCAGCTGGATGGAGGTCAGGCGCGCCCCCAGAAGTGAAACCACGGAAACCTGGCGGCCCGGCAGAAGGCTTCGCGCCTCGTCCCCCATAAAAAGGGCGATGCACTCCTGCACTACGATGTAAGCGCCCAGGGATGCCAGCATCTGGATCAATGACGATGCGCGCCGCCTCTGGAGGGGAAGAAAGAGCCACCGGCCGAGGGCCCAGCCACAGGCACTCGCCGCCGCCAGAGCCAGGACGATCGCCCCCATCAAGGGGATGTGCAGGATTCCGGCAGCCAGGTAGGCGACATAGGCGCCCAACGCCAATGCCGCCCCCACACCGAAGTGGAAAACCCCCGTAGCTGCGTAGATGACGCTGAATGCCGCGCCGACGATGAAGAGCCCGGCCGCGGCGACAAGAGTGTTGGCCAGCAACTGGAGGTAAATTCCCGTCCTCCTGCCCTTAGGGCCTGGTCTGCGGAATCTTCTAGGCTGGGATAGGGTCAACCGCCGATGGTAGTGACAAGCACCGGCTTGCCATTTTGGATCTTCTTGATGGCCATCGGCTTGACCACGTCACCATTCTTGTCGAAGGTGATCACCCCCGAGGCGCCCTGGTATTTTTTCACTCCCTCCAGGTAGCGGCGCACCGGGTCGCCGGTCACCTTCTCCTTGGCGGGCAAAGAACGAAAAGCGGCGGCGATGAGCTGCACGGCATCGTAGGCCTCGGCGGCGAACAGCTCCGGGTCCTTCCCGTAGGCCTTCTTGTAAGCTTCCTTGAAGCGTTTTACGGTGTCGCCGGAGGCCTGGGCCGGAAGGATATAAAGGGCGCCCTCGGCGGCCTTTCCGGCATCCCTCAGTACGGAAGGGTCCTCCACCGCCTCCGTCTGGAAGTAAAGGGGAAGGCCGAGCCCGATTTCCCGCGACTGCTTCATGACCAGCACGGTGTCCTTGGGATACGACACCACCACCACCGCCTGGCAGTCCATCCCTTTGATCTTGGTGAGCTGGGCGCGCAGGTCGGTGGCTTCCTGGGCGTAGCCCTCGGCCGCCACCACCTTGCCGCCAAGAGACGTGAAGGTGCGGCTGAAGGACTCCTTGTTGCCCACGCCCCCCTCGTTGTTCACGTAGAGGATCGCCACCTTCTTCAGTCCTACCTGGTCGTGCAGGTAGCGAGCGAAAGCCTTCCCCCGCAGGTCGTCCGATGGAATGACCCGGAAAATGAACCGGCCGGCCTGACTGATCTTGGGGTTGGTGGAGGCGGGGCTGACCAGGACCACGCCGTCGCGTTCCGCCAGGGGCGCAATGGCAAGGGTGACACTGCTGCAAACGCCCCCGACAATGGCGGCAGGGTGAACGGACTGGGTGAGCTTGCGGTAGGCTGAGACGCCATCCTTGGGATGGCACCTGGTATCCTCGGTCACCAGCTTGAGTTTCCGTCCGTGGATCCCGCCGGCCTCGTTGATCTGCTTGACGGCCAGCTCCGCGCCGCGACTGGGCGGAATGCCCCACTGAGCGGCATCGCCGGTCAGGGGCAGGGTGGCTCCGATGACATAGTCCCCTTGCCGGCCCCCACAGCCGCCGATGAGCAGCAAGCCCGCGGCGGCCGCCAGGGCGAGAAATCGCGAATTTTTCATGACGTTCCTCCTCGAGAATCTTCCTTGGCTTTGGCCATACTGCGGTATCCTGCCCGGAATTCACATCCCTGACGCACGAGAACGAGGCCAACCATCAGGATTATGATCGTCCCCAAGTCCCACTTCCAGCGGAGAACGGCGCCGATCACCAAAGCGGCCGCACAGTTCCAGCTCAGGGACGCAAGGTTCCACAGGTAGATGCCGATCTCCGAGGCTCCATCCAGGCTTGGTGAATCGCTCGCCTGGGATCCTTTTCGATCCTGCAACTCGACCACCCACTCTCGAACCTGCCTGGCGATTGCGTGACAGACAATACCCGTCACATACAAGACCACAAAAAAGGACACAAGGGCGCCCAAATTCTGGACCCATTCGCCCCCAGAGTGGAAAGGCGAAGAAAACAGCCCTCCAGGCACAAATCTCTCCAAAAGCGATTGGGACGACGTGATTTGCGGCACGATATAGACCAAAGCGCCAGGGATGACGAAGGCCACGTCGAAGATTCGAAAGAAGCCGAAGGCGCTATTCAAGCCCTGAAACCTACCGGAATTACTCATTCCGCACCCTCCTCTCTCATTTTCCAAATGAGCCTGCACAGAGCCAGCAATTCCTCCTGGCGGTCCTCCCACTTCCGGCTGGGAATGAAGGCGCTTCGCAAACCGGCCTGGCGGACCCTCTCCAGCAGATTCAAGGCCTCCTCCCGGTTCATACCCTGGGCCAGGGCGCCATGGAACAAAAGTCCGTATTCCATCTCAAGAGATGTGTTGAAAATAGCCGGGTTGTCCGTATTGAGACTCACGCTGAGGGCCGGCGTGTCACCGTCCCGGTGTTGCCAGCGAAAGACAGGGTGATCGGAGATCCGGTCCAAGCCCATGATCAGGAAGTTGGAGCTGATGTTGGCCTCTACGATCACCCCCCGGCGGGCCACTTCTCCCGTCACATATTCCTGCATGCGGGCCACGCGCCGGTAGAATTCCCTGTCGTGGACCACGTGGCGAAGCTCCATACCACGCATCAAGTTGCCGGGGCTGTTGAAATAATTTTCCACCATTTCAGCCAGGATCTTGTAGGGTCCCCCCCCGACCCTGCCCTCCAGGGCGCGGGCGAGTTCCCTGTCACCCAGGCGCCTGAGGACCCGCTCGCGCTCGGAATCCGGAGAATAACGATTGCGCTCAAAATAATCCCGTGTCGTTCCATCACCCAGGAGACGCAGGAAGAACGCCTCGTGCCGCAACCGGAAGAACAGCCGGAGGCTATGCATATCCACCCTGGGATTGTCGAACCAGGTGCGTGCCAGGGCGATCAGACGTTCCTCGCAGCGCGCCAGGCCGCCCACATCGATCACGTGTTCAGTGGCCAGGTGGTGCTGCCAGACCTCGTTGAGAACCTCATCCTCCAAAGTAATGGTCACGGGGGAATAGTGACTGTACCACCATTCGGGATCGACTCCCAGGGCCAGCCCGTGCCCCAGGCGATCCCCGGGGAGGAAACGAAAAGCTTCCAGCAGCCAGGAGATGCCGCGCAGAATGGTCACCAGGTCGAAGAAGTCCTCTCCGGCGTGAAAAGTGAGGCCCAGGCTTTTCCGTCTTCCCACCTTTCCGCCGTAGCGCCATGCGTCGCGAAGAAGTGAAATCGGCGGGAAAAAAACATAATTGGGAATGGATGTCTCCACGTTCGCGACATCGATCCCTACCAGGTAATTGGTAAGTTCGGGATACCTCTCGCACAGGGAGCTGATGACCATGGCGCTGGTAAGGTAAGACTGGCACTGGTCGGCCAGGACCTGCCACCTGGTTATGCCCTCTCCTTCATCCTGTTGCGGGGAATTCCACCCCAGCTCCCTCCGCTTCAGGGCCAATTCATAGGCGTCTTCGTCCGGCTTGGTGAAATGTGCGACGATTCCCAGGTGGGGAGGGATGCCCCCGTTTCCATTCGGGGTCACACGTTGGTGATCAAAGGGGCGCCGGCATTTGCGCCGTGGACCCCGGAGTTCACCGCAAGCGCCCGGAACATTCGGGATTTCATCGTCCTCTTCCAGGTGGCGAGGAAGGCACCCCTTTCCATTCGACCTTGCACCTTTGTGGTCAAATGGGCGCCGGCATTTGGGCCGGAGATCCAGGAGTTCATCGAACTCATGCCAAAGGCCCGGAACATTCGGGATTTCCTCGAAATCTCGACTCCTCTTCTTCAAGGAACACCTGTTCCAGATGGGACAAACTCCCGCGATGGGACCCGCCGCCAGCAACCGGCGATAGGTGTCCAGTATGGTCACCAGGCGTTTCTTGATCTCGTTGATATGGGTGTCATCGGGACAAATGCGAACCTCCAGCACCATAAGCTGGTAACTAGTGAGAATGGTCTGCAGGGACCGAGTGATTTCCGGGATGAAGGTCTTCATGCTCCGGAACTTCCGGCGGAAGGCCCGGAATCCCACACTCTCCCGCGACATGACCATCCGCCTGTAGACGGCGTTCTTCAGCTGGAGGTACAGGGCCAACTGAAGCTCCGCAATCTTGCTGCCGGAACATTTTTCCTTGATCCTCGTCAGGACAAGACCCAGGAAGACCCTTTCGTTGAGCAGAGCCTCCCGGAGAAGGCGGGGATCCATGTCACAATGGCCCGCCTTGCAGGGATGGGGGTCTTTTCTGTTCCGTTTTTTCCTGAGACCCCCCCATACATGGGAACTCCAACCCCCGGCACCAAAATCCCCCGCCGACACGGCACAGCGTTGCATGGCAACCTGGAAATATTCCCGAATGCAGGCCCCATCCAATTTTGAAAGAAAATGGAGCGGTGTCGATTCGCCTGTGAGCCAAGCGAGGCTATTTAGGATTTCAGGTTTAAGTTCTTCTCCTGCGCCGCCATCTTCACATTTATTCCGGGGATTGCCTCCAGTAGCACCATGCCGGCCATTCCTGCCTCCTCCACCGTTCTCGGGGTCCATACCGCAGGCACACCAATCCAACAGCCACCACCGCAAAACCAGCAGACCGGCGAGAGCCTGCAGGGAGGTGACGCCGCCGGGAACTCCGCTGGCCACGATTCCCCGCCGGGAAAGCCTCTTGATCACATCGATGTAGAAGCCGGAAGAGGGATCGAGAAAGACATCGATCATCCCCTGGAAGGAAATCAACGAGGAAAGATGCACATGCGTCTCTGCAAGGCCTCTCTCTACGACGGAAAGGACATCCTGATCATTGATCAGCAAGTCCCGCCAGGGATGGTAAGCGGGATGATCGAAGGCCACGCCTTTTGCCACAAGGTAGGCCGCGATGATGGGAGAGATGTCCATTCGGAGGGAAATGTCGCGCCAAAGTTCCAGCTTGTCGATTGGGTCACCAAGCCCCTCCCAGCGGCCCTGGGGTATGACCTCGTTGCGCTGCCAGAACTTGAAGGCCGGAAGGCCGTTCCTCTCCGTCAGGAACACATCGGCCAACTGAAAAAGAAGCCGCACCGGAGAGAAATCGACGCCGGACTCGCGACCGATCAAAGACCTCAATTTGCGATGAAGGTCCCGCTCATCCACACGGGCAAGGGTCGGCGCCGAGGAGTAAAGAAACCGGGAGATGGCAGCGAGAAATTTTCCCTCTTCCGCAGGAGATGTCATGCCGTCTTGAGAGAAAATCCGGGCGCGCAAAAGCGGCAGGATGCCGACCGCTTCCGGCTGAAACAGGGCTGTCAGGAGACTCCCGAACAATATCTCTCACCCTTGATTATCTAGGGCTTTTTCTTGCCGAATAAAACCATCACCATCTGTTGTGAGCTCGAGCCGGCCGGTCTTCATGTCCCGTCGCAAGTAACCCTTTGCGAGGGCCGAGGCGATTTTCTTCCAATCTTCGAGCCGGACAGGAATGGCTTCCGGGTTCTGCTTCAGCCATTTTCTCAATTCCGTTTCATCTACTTGCAACTTGGCCGCCAGCAAGCCTTTAAATTGATCCAAGACTCTCTTGATATAATCTCGAGCATCCCCTAGGATCTCTGTTTCATAGCGATTGCTTGAGAAGTGGCTCTCCGCCTTGAGGTAATCAAGGAATATTTCAAAAAAGTATCGAATTCTTCCCCCGGATTTGAAAAGATTTCCCCAATCTTTTTCAAGGTCCAATTTTGTAGCAAGGTTTCCCAGAAAAATATCATAGCTTTGACCCTCAAAGCCATCGCCTGCCAACTCTTGCACTAATAAGGCCGCGTAGAGGCATCCTTTGACCAGAAAGGATCCAACAGGATCCATTCCTCCTCTCTCACTTACAAGAAACAACAAAACGTTTCTTGAGGAATCACGGCTCCCCTTAGAAACCTGCCGCATCAGATCCTCGGTCATAGCCTGGAACAGTAAATTTGCATTGCTCAGGAGACGATCGGCCTCAAGAAACGTTTCGGTGGGGGGCAGGTCCCTGGGTTGCAACCATTCGATGGACAACCGGGTGTTGAAAGCCAGGGCGACGGACTCCCTGTCCAGGGGAGCCGCCCTCATGAGGGTCCAGCTTTCCTTGCTAAGCAAATCGTGAAGGAAGCAGAAGGCCAGGACCTGTTCCCGGCTTGCCTCCTTCAAAACCCTGGCCATTCGAGAAACATCGATCTCCACTTGCCCTTTGGCCTCGTTGATGGAGACCGGCCCGCCCCCGGGGCCATGCTCTCCCAGCTCGAAACCGCTCATCAGCAAGTCCAGGAGAGGCCCGAGGGCGGCCATGCGGTCCTTCCTATCTGCACCCAAAAAATCGGCCAAAGCATAAGCAATGGCCTTCACCCGGCGGATATTGGTTCGGAAAAGATTGATATAGGAACTTTTTAGGTTTTGGCCCTTCCCAATGCCGCCATTCTTCTTTTTTAGGGCATTTGAAAGGTCAAACCACTTTTTACTACCTACCGGATATTTTCCACCCCATACTTTCTTATAAACAATCTGCTCGAACAAGGACAGACTGCTATCCTCGATCCTCACGGCTGCCTCGGGAAGAAGGGCCTTGTCCAGAATGTTGGAGGCCAATTCCAATCGCCGCCTCCGGAAAGACATGTCCTCGTGGAGAGCCTTGGGCAGGTAAGCGAAGAGTTTCTCCTGGATCGCATCATGGAATGCGCCCCGATCTCCCATCAAAACCACCAGAAGATTTGGATGGTTCAGGTAGTTGGTGACCATCTGGAGCAGGTCGGCGGCGCGCCGCCCGGCCAGGTCCACGTCGTCGATGGGGATGACGATGAGTGGAAACCTGGCGGAGTCCGGCAGGTCACTCGTAGAAACTCCCAGAAAATGGGAAATGTACTCAGAGAGACAAAACAGGTAGTTCTCAATGCATTCTTTGAGTTGCCAACTACTGCGCTGGGCCTGGTTGATCTCGTGGGCGAAATCCCAGCGGGTGGCAGACAAGGTGATGGCGTGCTTGAGGTAGTCGCCGGCCACGAGGGCGAGGGCCTCGTTCAGCTCCTTTCGTTTGTTTGACACCTCCTCGTGCAGTTGCCTGATTTTCTCGCCCGCTCCGGTGAAACCACCGTCCACAAGCTCCTTGACCCTCCTCTGGATGTTCTGGAAGATCCAGGTGAGGATCGTCTCTGCCTTGCCTCCGTTGAACAGGTCGGGGTCGACGGGATCGAGAACCAGCAGGAAGGGAAACTTGTTTATCTCCATAGAAAGGTTTGTTTTCAGACCGAGTCCTTTCATCAAAGAATCGGGGATTTCTTGATCCTCGTATACCTCGTTTGACGGGAACCATCCTCTCTTTTTGCAAATATTTCGCAAAACAAAGAGAAACGTCTTCAGCAGGGTCGTCTTTCCAGCCCCGCGCCCACCCTCGATGGAGATGATATTGTAGCACGGAAACCTTGCGCCTTCGGCCCGGAAATTCAGGAACCGCTTGAAATAATTCACGGCCTTCCGAAGGGAATTCTGCTGTCCTGCAGTCAAATCCTTCCAGACACGGACCCGTGGAAGGGCGATCGCCTCCGATAAATTTTTCTGCTCAGTCATGACGCTCTACCTTTCCAGGCATGAGACCGGCGGTAAGCCGGTCCAGAAGTTCCAGGTATCGTTCATGGACGCGGTCGGCCGAGACGCCGGGCACGACCACCAAAGGCTGTGTTCCATCGTACATCTCCCATCCAGCCTCGAGCAAGCGGACCCCCAGGGATTCTGGATGGTCGCCCACGCGGGTTCCGGGGTAGGGGATCAAGTGGGAAACCTGGATCCTTGCCCCCTGGGCCGCCATTTCAAGAACCAGCTCCACCGTCTCGTCCAGGGATCGTTCGGTTTCCCAGGGGTGCCCCAGGATGAACGAAAGGACCACGTCCTTTACACCTGCAGAGAACAGGAGGTCCACCGCCCGGCGCACATCCTCCCTGCGAACATTCTTGCCCAGGTGCCGCAGGACGGCGTCCGACCCGCTTTCCACGCCCAGGAAGACACCATGGAGCCCCTTTTCCACGAGCACGGACAGGCGAGGGGCCAATCGGAGGACGTCCCCGACCGTCCCCTGCCCCGACCAAGGCAAACCACGCCCGGCCGCCAGATCGGCCAGCCCATCCACACGCCGGGGGAAGGAAAGAAGGGTGTCGTCCAGGAATTCCACGAGATCCGCATGGAAAAGGGCCTTCAGACAATTTATCTCCGAGGCCAAATCTGCCAGGGGTCGCTCCCTGACCTTGGCCCGGCGGCCCCCCACGGCACAGAAGTAGCAGCGGCGGGGACATCCTCGGGCCGACATCACCGGGGCCACCTGGTCGTAGAGCCGGGAATCCAGCAGATGCCAGGCGGGAACGGGGATTCTATCGGGCTCCGTAACGGCCGGAACGGGCCGGTCTTCCCGGTCCGGCGTCAGGCAACTGGGGCCCCCTAGCGAACCCCCAGAGTCCATGGCCGCCGCCAGTTCCAACATGGGTCCTTCCCCTTCGCCCACGACCACCGCATCGAAACCGCCCTCGAGAAGGGATCTGGGCCGAACGGTGGCATGTGGTCCGCCCGCTACCAGCAGAGGAGGGTTCGTCGCTCCTTCCCGGATGAGACGAGCCACCTCCACCATAACCGGCGCCTGCCGCGTGGTTCCACCCACGCCTACAACGGAAGCGCCGGTCTCGATGACCCCTTCCGCTGCTTGCGTTGGGGTCATCCCCCGTTGCCAGGCATCCAGGACGCTGGCATGGTGTCCCTTGGATTCCAAGGCGGCCGCCACCGCCACAAGCCCCAGGGGCGGCACTTCTTTCCGGGAAGCCTGGTCAGGAGGAACCCCCCGCCCATCCCAGGGAGCCGTTAGCAGGAGAATGTCCACTGCCAAAAACTTGCTAGCCGGTCATGGATCACAAGTGGGTCCTTTGCTCCCGGCCGGTCGAATCGCCCAGCATGCCTGCAACCCGGCCAGCAACTGGAGGGTTTCCGCGGCATCCAGGGGAGAATCGGCCACCACTTCGGCCACCGATCGCTTCCCATCCAGCAACGCCCAGACAGCCGCCGCAGGGGAAAATAAATCAACCCTTGTAAAATTTCCCATAGGGTCCAGGAACAACACCAGCGCCCCATCCCCCGAGGATCGCACCAGGTGCGTGTTGGGAAGGAAGACCATTTCAGGAGGAAGCCAAGCCTGACCACTAGTGGGAGCCCAGCCTGGAACAGGTCCCCGGTGATAGCGACACAGCATCACGATGTTCGGACAGGCCCGGCTTTGAATCGACTCTTCTCTCATTGTTCCAGCGTTCCCCGGATGAAGGCAAAGAAGGCATCGCTCAGTATCGGAGTGACAGAGTAAATCTCACCGTCCCAGGGATAAAACAAATTGGAGACTTTCCTTTTTTGGCCTTTTTCAGGGGTTGCTTTTCGGCCTTTATCCCGGGTTGCATTCCATGCCATGGCAATGGCCTCGGAGTAGAGTCTCCAAAACCGCAAAAACCTCCTATCGCCTTTAAGGGCGTCTGCGGTCCTGGGGAAAAGCCTAATCTCCAATCTCTCCGCCGTAGCGTTCAACCTGGACGCCAGCTCATCAGGCAAAGCCCGGTATGGCGGCATCTCGGAGACTATTTCGGCCACATCCCGAAGTGAATCAAAAAGAGGAGTCAGGTTGCTCCAGTTATCCACCCACTCAGAATAGATGTCGGGCATGACTTGACGCAGATGAAAAAGGAGAGCAAAGGCAGCTTGTCCATGCCACTCCTGGAGTGTCTTTATATTATCTTCTGTTTCAGAAAACCTCTGCCTTATCTCCTTTGCAATCGCGTCAAGGCCGCCCTTAGCATGAGTTCTTGAGTACACCTTGAAGCTTGTGCAAAGCTGATGGATTGTACGTACAGGCTCTTCCCTCACGCACAACAAGTAGGCTCGCAACAGTTTTGTGCCCAACGAATGGCCCGATTGGCCATTATCTTTGGTTTCATCGGAACCCTCGGGCCAGAAGGTATCGACAACATATTTATTGGCTACGCGTGACACATAAAAAACCTGCCCAAAGGCGGAAGAAAATAGTTCCCACGCGGCCCTTTTGTCCAGCCCCATCCCTGGAGAAGTCAGCTTCTTCAGGAGGCGATCGATGTTCACCGAGCACAGGTAAAAAACACCTCCCGTTTTATCATTTTCCCTTCTCTCAACAGAATGAATCACTTCGTAGAGAAAATCTCGGGCCTCATTTGCATCACGGTAATCTAAATTATCATGGAAAACAAATAGATAACTCCTTTGGTTTTCGCCCTCTCCCTCATCTTTATTTCCTTTGTCCTGATTGTGGTCAACCTTATTTCCGCAAGCATAATTGTCGCCATTCTTTATTATCCTTCCAAGGGTCTCTCGGGTAAAAAAATTTTCATGTGCATACTTGGAATTGGAGTCCCTTTTAAGTACCTCCCCTTCCCTAAATAGCCTTAACACCTCCCGCATCACATGCGATTTCCCGCAACCCCATGGCCCAGCAATGGCCAAGCTGAAACTACCCCGAACCAATGGCAAACAATCATAGACGAAGCGAATTATCCCAAGAGCCACTTCAGCCTGTGCTTTAACCAAAGGCCAAGAATCATTCATTTGTGAACCATTGGAATTATCATTCCCCATTCTCTCACCACCATGAATGTCTGCTGCCTTAAGTCCTTCGCTTAGGATCACACTATAATTATGAACCCAGGAAATCTGAAACGGGCTGCCTAGATCCAAGGGCTGCAAGCATACCAAACCAACAAACAAGAAGGGACTCAAACTTCAAAGAGGCTTCACAGCACCGACCTCCTCTTGTTGAGGTAATCGACAAACGTGCCTTTTCACTTAACCCCTTCACCACTAGGCAGTTCCGAATCTTCTGGGGATCTGAACCTTCAGGTTCCCCCGGAAAGCCAGCGGGGGATACCGAAGCGCTTTACCTGGGCCCGTGAAATTGGCGGCCCCAACGCAAGAAGTGTAGGTAACTGCCGAAAAGTTGGGATCCCGACTGTGACGGGATCTAGTTAGGGTTTTGTTCGGCTCCCTGAGGAGTCAAGGACCATCGGGCCCGGCCCCACTTTTCCCCGACTCTCCCCTTGTGCCGGGTGATGTCCGGGCAGGATAAGGTATACTCGGGCAGACGATTCTCCTCTGGCTTATGGCAAATCCTCCAAATAAGGAGGAACCCGACGGTAACCCAATCGGGAATTGGCAAAAGATGTTTCTTTTTTTCTTATTCCAGGAGGTTTGGGATGCCTACATCTTCCTTGCCGTTACCACAAGATATGGCCATTCTTGGATTTCCAAGACCTTTATTGAATCGCTGGGAAACCCTACTTTTTCCAATACGTCCACAGCATCTTCCCAGCTAAAAATATGATAGCTCAAAGTTTCACAAAAAGAATTGCAGCTGCTGCTTTCCGGGAAAAAGATATATTCCACCCTTTGCTCTCCTCCTTTGTATGAAACTTTATCGAATAGGAGGTATTTCTCGTTATCGTAGTAAACTTTTTGCAGTAACCGCCAAATACCGGGCTCACGACCACCATCTACAAGACCGCCGTCAGAGCTTTTTTTCCAGCGCCGGACATCGAAGACAAGAACTCCACCACCGTTTAAGCCCTCATAAACAGACCCGAAGACTTCTTCCAACACGGACAGAGGCGAATGGGCTACGCTGTTACCCAAAAAGTAAACGAAATCAAATTTCCCCCACCTTGGAAAAAGATCTCCGATTTCCTCCCACCTCTTTTCCGCGATATCTTCATACCATTTTTCAGCTTTATCGACCATTGAAAGCATCGATTTCGCACCATCCGAAAGGAAAACTTTATGATAGCCCCTGTCGTGAACAAGTCGGGCTACATCACCTGTCCCACAGGCTGCATCCAAAATTTTAGAATCCTTTCCAATTTTGAACATCTCAAAAAGCACCAAAAGAACATATAACTCTTTCTCAAAATGCTTCCTGGCATCCGCAATCTGACGAAAGACCTCGCTTAGCTTCTCGTAATCGTTCATTTCTTTTCCTCCGCACAGTTTTCACAAATACAGCCCAAATCCCGGAAATTCATGCTGTCGCACAAACTTCCGCGACACCTTTTTCTTTCCCAAGATGGAAACAGATAGCCCATTCGTAAAATGACCCACCGGACATTGGAATCGCTCAACAAATTTTTTAGGACAGGTTCCCTCAAATGGGTATCCAAAAAAATTGTGCACACCCCCACAGGCCGCAAGTTGGATAAACAGATGACCCACCACAACACACCTAAACAAATGGGTTGGATTGTTGCTTGCCCCTTACCCGAGCAAGCCTTATATCAAAATTCTCTGCCACTAATATGCGAATATTACGACTCTTGTAGCCCTCAACGATTTTTGATGAGTTCCCCGAAAAATTTCCTAAGGAGGCCAGAACAGGGAATAGATGGTCCTCACGGACAAAGCCCATAGGATTTTTTCCGTGAATGAAGCACGGCTTAATTTCGTGCACGATCCCTAAGAATTGTGCGAGCAGCATCGGATACACAACAAGCTTTTTTACCTCTGCGAATGTTACTAAATCGCAATTCTTAGCAGCAACCCAGGCCTTTTTCGTGGCCTTGTCTGGTACACAACCGACTTTTGTTAGTCCAAAATCGACGCAATACCGCCCCTCATCATGGGCACTCTCGACCATGAGATTCATGTGGCCTTCGTACACGACGCCATCCCGCTCAAACTTGAGATGTGTGAAGTTCCAGGGATGCCCACGAGTGCTGGTTTTGACAACGAAGATCTTTGGACTCTTTTTCGGATTTACGACATGGATTGCGTAGCCCTTTGATCGGTAGTGCTCTGAAACGCCGATGGTGACGGCGAGCTCAAGCGCTTTCGATTGATTTGAGTTAATTGCAAGGAAGGTATGCTTATGCTTTTTTAAAAACTGCTTGATGCTCTTTTGGACGGCACTAACGTCCATTCGCAAGCTCCCGAACTATATCTACATAAGGTAAGCTTTGCGCGAACTGCAGAATCTGATACTCAGACAACAGTTCCACCAGTTCGTTCCGGACAGTTACGAGCGCCTGATGATAATCACCTCCTCTTGATAGGTCAGCCTTACCGACCCTAACAGAGAATCCGCCTTGTTGGTTCTCTAAAATAGCGCCGACGTTGTCGATCACCCTGTAGTTGGAATCCACAATTGATAGAAGCTTTCTAAGGCCGGCAATGAAAACAAGTGTGTCTGCAATTTCCCGAGAGAATGGTACCCCAGCATCCTCAAATATTTCAGGAGCCGCGACATCCAGTGAGCGCGCGTAACTAAGCACCTGCTCAGACAACCCGTAGGGCAATTCCGAGATGGCGTCAGAAAGTGCTCGGATGCTCATAGTGGCCTCCAATTTGGCACAAGAAATTTAACCGGCCACAGATGGACTGCGGGCTCGCCCGCGAGCTTGGTCGCGGGCCTTCCCGCCCGATCCAAACCGAATGATGGCCGACACGAAGCGCCGGACATAATACTGATTTTTCATCCGCGGCATCTCCGATTAGATTGTTCTGTATATTCACATATATGCTATGCAGGGTACCACTTTTAAAGAGGGTCCTCCCAGCGAGGACCATTATTTCTTCTCCATCTTACGGCCTTTCCTTTCTTGGGGAAATGGCTTCCGGAGGGATAGACTGTGCAAACCGGAGGGCTATCCCGGTACCATGGGTCCTGCAAGTCACGACTACCACCTTGCTTACGGGGGCCCATCCTTATCGGGCTGGAATCCTTTTCCCAGAAAGAGGATCGGCCCCGGGGAGGCCGGGATCCCGGAAGGGTATCCTGGGGGTTTCGCCCCCCCCTTCCTCCCCTGTTCAGGACATGGGTGTAGATCATGGTGGTGCTCACGTCCTTGTGGCCCAGAAGTTCCTGGATCGCCCGGATGTCGTAGCTCGCCTCCAGGAGATTGGTGGCGAAGGAATGCGGGAGTGTGTGGCACCTGGGTTTCTTCGGGATCCCCGCCCTTCGAAATGCGTCCTTGACTGCTCTCTGGAGAACCGTCTCGTGAAGATGGCGCCTCCGGATTTGGCCCGTTCCCTGGGGCACAAAAGTCCTGGTCGCCGGGAAGGCCAAGGTCCAGGCCCATTCTCTTCCTGCATTGGGTTGTTTCTTCCCATGGTAGAGAACGAACCCGGCCACCCTGCCCCAGTAGGCCTCTTCCGTCCTCCGGCTGGTGCCTCCGATCTGGATGGCCTTGCGAAACTGGTTCCTGAGTTCCACGCCGAAAGGACGGCGGGGTTCGTGAAGCAACAAAGGAGAACCATCCTTGGGTCCACAGTCCTGGATCCCTGGCATTGTCTTCAGGAGAGGAAACCTTATCGCCAATGGTCGGTCCTCCATGGCTCTTTTTGGGATTATGGACCGATAAAAAGGTGGAAGTCCAGGACTTTTTTTGCATTACCACACAAAACCCAACGGTTTTGAAGTGTTCCTGTGAACTCGTCTTCCCGGCGTCCGAGGGAAGGCTCACCTGTCCAATTCAGGCCGACGGTTCTGTCCAAAATGAACCGGGCGTTGAGCTTTCCCCGGAGAGGGGGTGTCCGGGTCTATCTTCTCCCGGGTGGAGGAGCCAGAAGGCGGCGTCCTGGAGGTGGACGTCCTCGGGGAGGGGGTCAACTGCTTCCGGGGTCAGGGTGACCAGGGTTTTCTTTGCCCTGGGATTCTCTTTTCCCGCCGCCTGGAGGGCCCGGACTTCCCGTTGGAGGGTTTCCGGGTCGGTCAGGTCCGCGGCGACCTGAATCAATTCCTCCCTTCCCTTGGGCCAACGGGCGAGCATGTCGACTTCATAGCCTTCCCTGGTCTTGACGTAATGGATTTCCGCCCGGCGGCGCTCCAATTCCACCCGGACCACCGTTTCCAGGGCGTGTCCCTGGTTGGCCTTCCCGGATCGGTCGTAGACAGGAATCAGGCCCGGGTCCACGGGTTGGACTTTCCTGGGGTTCACCATCCGGCGCCGCTCGGAATCGGCCTCCACCCAGGTAACCCGGACCAGGAAACAGTCCTCCAGGTACCTGAGAAATTCGTGAAGCGTATCCCGGGAAACGGCAAGCCCCTGGGATTTGAGGGTCCGGTGGAACTTTTCCACACTGAAATGCCCTCCCGGAATCCCAAGGAGATGCCGCACCATCCAGCGAAGACTGGTCACATTGGCCACTTCGTGGCGCTCGATCACGTCCCGAAGGATGGCGACATCCACATAATCGGCCAGGAGCTGGAACCGGTCGGCCGGCTGAACCCCCTGGGCCTCGGGGAATCCTCCAACCTCCAGGTATTGGAGGAGAGCCGCCTGGAGCCGGGTCTTTTCCTCGGCGGAAAGAAGGAAAGGAGGTTCCGGGACCTGCAAGCCATGGTGGCGTAAGAATTCTTCGAAGCTGAAGGGGAAGAGCCTCACTTCCCAGGCGCGGCCCCGCATGGCCGGGGCCGGCGATACTTACGGTTTCCTCGTGGGTCAACCGGCGTGGGAGCGAGTGATGGGCTCCCGGCACGCGAGGCAACTGCAAAGGCACGGCCGTACAATTAAATGCACGCGTGCATTAGTTGGCAGGACTTGGACTTTTTTCGTGTTCATTTCGTGCTTTTCCGGTAGCAGACTGCCCGGCCCCGCTCCCCCTCACGATCCAGAAGTCCTTGGCTGACAAGACGATCCAGCAGCCGATTGGCCTGTGGGCCGGAGATCTTGCACAGCTCCGCAGCTTCCCGGCGCGGGATCCTTCCGTGCGTTTCCACGGACTGGAGAACCATCTGCTCCTGTTGGAAGCGCTCGAATCCGCGCTGGCGGGCATAGGCCGCCTCTCAGGCGCCGCTCGGTGCCCCCCGGGATAGGCCCGGCCAGAGACTCCGTGAGCTGGGCGGTCAAAGAGGCCCGCCTGAAGGAGGTTTTCTTTTCAGGTAGTGGCTCGATTTCTCCTTCATAGAAGGAGAGAAATGGGGGGATTTCTCCTTCTGGCAAGGAGAAATGGGGAAAGGGTTGGAACGGCCCGGCAGGAGGCCCACCGGGTCTGTAACGAAACGGGCATGGACACCCTCTCCGCCGGGGCGGTGCTGGCCTGCTACCAGGAGGTGACGGGAAAGAGACTCTCGCCGGCGGAGATCCCGGCCCTGCTCTTGGAACTCGGCCTGCCCCGTGGACGGCTCCTCGCCGGTGGCCATTACCGCCTCGAGTGAATTCCGCCTCCACAAGAAGGTCCTCCCCCAGTCGGGCAAGCGGGCCATCCTCCATGGCCACCCCAGGTTTTCGGTGATCGTCTCCATGATCTGCGACGAGGAGGACTGCGAGTTTCGGGGAAGGCGCCACACCCACTGCCCCAAGGAGCGTTTCGCCGGTGACGTCCCCATCGTGCCCGGCGAGGCCGGCCGGGGCCCCCTCTCTTTTCCAGAAGGCCCAGAAGGCGGGGTATGGTGCGCCTGCTGAAACCTCGCCGCCCCGACCTGTTCCACCTTGGGGCTTGCCCCGAGGACTTTTGCGCGCGCGGAAACCAGATAACCGCGCGCGGTAATTTTATGCGCGCCCCTCATACCAGGCTCCCTTCTTGGCGCCGTGGCGGACCAGCTTCCCCTCCGCCGTAAGCTTTGAGAGCAAGCGGTAGGCCTGGTCGGGGGACAACCGGCACAGCTCCACCGCCTCCCGCCTGGTGATCCGCCCGTGGGCCTCTACATACTGAAGCACCATCTGCTCCTGTTGGAGGCGCTCGAATCCCCGCTGGCGGACGTAGGCGGACTCCTGGCCCAGCCTCCGGTAGGTGGCGGCCGACAGGTGCCAGGTCCGGCCCTTGCCCGGCCCCCGAGCCTCAACCAGCCCCACCTCCACCAGGCCCTGGAGGACCACCCGGGCCTCGGCCTCCGGCTTCTGGACCAGGCGGGACGCCCGGCCCGTGGTGAGCGCACGCTCCTGCCAGAGTGTATTCAGGAGGAGCAGCTGATCGAGGCCGAGGGGGCGATCCCGACCCTCCTCCACCACGAGGCGCACGAAGTCGAGGTTGGCCTCGCCGCAGGGAAGGACCAGCACCACGCCCGCCTCATCGCTGCGGTCGTAGGAGGGCGCCGGCCGGCCGTTGCGAAGTTGCTCCCTGAAGATTGTGTCGATGCCCCGGGCCGTGCGCTCGACGATTCCGGCTCGTTTGAAAGCGTCCGCCAGGAGAGGGTTGCGTGGCCTGGGCGGCGTGACGAGGAGGTTGTCCAGCCGCACCCCCTCGGGGAAGCCACCCGGGCTGGCGATCTCGATGCGGTCCTCGTGCCACTGCACGTGGATCGCACCCAGGCGCGTGTAGTCCCGGTGGATCAAGGCATTGGCAATGCCCTCCCGCCAGGCCTGCTCGGGCACGTCGGGCACGCCCACCCGCAACACCCCCACCATCAGCTCCTGTTCCCGGTTCCGGGCACGCCATCGGGCCTCGAACTCCTCCATGACCCGCAAGAGGGGCCAGTGGAAGAAGTCGTTCACCTCGACCTCGGTGCCGTGGAGCACCTGGAAGGCCACCTGGTGGGTGGGCAGGTGCCGCCGAAGGGCTTCCTCCCGGCCGAAGAGGAGGAGGCCCAACACCCGGACGGCCATGGGCCTGCCGTTGGCCTCTATTGCGCCCAGGGCTTTGGCCAGGTCCAGGTCCGAGAGTTCCAGCAGGGTCTCGTCGCTGCGGCCCCGGCGCTCGCGGATGCTCCGGCGGATGCGCTCGAACTGGAGGGGATCCAGGTCCGACCATTCCACCTCGGGCAGGGCCAGGGAGCTGTAGTCCAAGGCGCCCCGATCCGCCTGGCGCCCCAGCATTTCGTGAAAGTGAAAGGGCACGCAGGCGGGCCGACCATCCCCACCGAGGGCACGCCGG
>JALUZX010000698.1 GCA_027011425.1 Planctomycetota bacterium | reverse complement strand
GGCCTGCAAGGACATCCGGGAAGCGGCCCTTCCCGTTCTCCGGCACCGGATCCTCCTGGGCTACGAGGCCAGGGCCGAGGGGGTGGATCCGGACCGGCTGATCCGGGGGATCCTGGAGACGGTGCCCGTGACCGAGGCCTGAGGAGAAGGACCTTGGGAGAACTCTTCGACGCCCGGTTCCTCCGCAGGCTCGAATCCCTGCGCTACGCGGCCCGCCGCATCCCCAGGGGCGGCAGGCCGGCGGAGCAGTCCTCCAGGTCCCTGGGGGGCGGGGTGGAGTTCGCCGACTACCGGGCCTACGTCCCCGGCGAGGACATGCGGAGGGTGGACTGGATGGTCTACCTCCGCCTGGGAAAGCTCTTCTCCAGGCTCTTTACCGAGGAGCTGGACCTGCCGGTGCACGTGGCCCTGGACCTTTCGGACTCGGTCTTCCTCCCCCCCGAGAGGGGGAGGGCCGCCCTCCAGGCGGCGGCCGCCTTCTCCTGGGTGGCGCTCTCGGGCCAGGACAGGGTGCGGGTCCACCCCTTCGGGGCGGACCCCCTTCCCGGGTTCGGGCCGGTCTCGGGCAAGAGGAGCGGAATGCGGCTCCTGGACCGGCTCGAGGGGCTCGGCCCTTCCGGGGGGACGGGGATCGAAAAAACCTTGAGACGTATCCGGGGACTGGCCGGAAGGCGGGGCCTCCTGGTGGTGGTGAGCGACTTCTTCTCGCCTTCGGGGATCCAGGGGGTCCTGGAGGAACTGGGCCGCCAGAGGCACAGGCTTCTCCTGGTCCAGCTCGTCCACCCCCACGACGCCGATCCTCCCTTCCAGGGGGAGATCCGCGTGGTGGATTGCGAGACCCGGGAGGAGAGGGACGTGACGGTCACTCCGGCCGTGCTGGAGCGTTACCGCTCGGCCTGGAAGGGCTTCCAGGAGGAGTTGCGCTCCTTCGCCTTGCGGCGGGGGGCCTACCTCCTTCCCCTGCAGGTAACAGTGGACGTCATTTCCCAGGTGGAAGCCCTCTTCCTGGGGGGGAGGCTTCCGCTGTGAACCTCTGGGGACTTCCGGGCTGGCTCTTCTGGAGCGCCGGGGCCTTCGCCCTGGTCTCGGCCTTCCTGCTCCACTTCCTGCGGGTCCGCTCCCGCCCCGTGACGGTGCCCACCCTTCTCTTCTGGAAGGAGGCCGTAAAGGAACAGTCCCCCCGGGTCCTCTTCCGCCGCCTCTCCCGGTGGGGCTCCCTCCTCCTGGTCCTGCTGGTCCTCTTCTTCCTCCTCTTCTCCGCCGGCGAGCCGGGACCGTCGGGGAAGAACGCGGAATACCGGGTCTATCTCCTGGACCCGGCCGCCCTGGACCTGCCCGCCGCGAAAGAGGAGGCCGCTTCCATCCTGGGGGAGAGCCTTCCCCGGGGAAGAAGCCGGGCCCGGGTCGCCCTCCTTCTGGCTTCCCTTCCGCCCAGGGCCCTCTCCTCCTTCCAGGATCCCTCCAGGACCGCTCTTGCCGCCCTGGAGGAAGCCGGCCGGGCCGGGGCCCCGGGGGTTCGGGACTGGGAGGCCGGGCTCCGGGCGGCCCGGGTCCTCCTGGAGGGCCGGAAGAGGGCTTCCCTCTACGTTCTGGCCGTGGATTCCGCAGGACTGCCCGCCTCCAGGACCCTCCCCGGCGGAATCCGCCTGCACCTGGTCCCTCTCCCGGCGCCCCTTTGGGACGACGGGGTCCAGGCGGCCATGCCCGTCCGCTCCCCCCTGGGGGGATGGGAC
>JALUZX010000697.1 GCA_027011425.1 Planctomycetota bacterium | reverse complement strand
GGCCTGGAGGGAGAGGGGCCGGGGGAAGGAGGCAAGCTTCATTTCCAGGGCGGGCAGTTTTCCGGGAGGTTTCCGGAGATGGACCTGGATCTCCAGGCCCACCTGGTTCCCTTCCTTTGTCGCCCGGGCCGTGACGGTCACCTGGGTCTCGGCCTGGAAGACCCCCACCTGGGGATCGAGGACCATGCCCTTTTTGCCGGGGTTGAGCTTGAATCCCTCGATGTAGCTCACCTTGTCGCTCAGGGAGACCCGGGCCCTCTGTTTGGACCAGGAGACGAGCCTCGGCGAGGAGAGGTTCTTTGCCAGGCCTTTGTCTTGGAGTTTCTGGAGCGCTTTGGCGGCTTCTTCCAGGTTCACCAAGAAGGCGGCGGGCCGGAGGGCCGGGAGGTCCAGGAGAGCCTGGAGGGAGGCCAGGTCCACCCTGTAGAGGTCCGCCCGGATCTCAACGGCGGGCCCGTCCATCTTCAGGGCCGAGGCGGGCATGGCCTCGGCCCGGGGGGAAGGATCCTCCATCTGGGAGAGCAGGCCGATTTTCCCCCTGTATTCCAGGGGAAGAGGGGTCTTGTTCCGGAGGGGGGAAGGTCCCCCGGAAAAGGAAGCGCAGGCCCCGAGTGCGAAGGGAAGAAGCACTTCCAGGAGGCGCATGGGACGTTTCATCGGTTCTCCCTGGCGGGGTGTGTCTACAGAGGAGACAGACTAAGGGATGGGATGGGGAAAAAGGAAGAGTGACGGTTACGACAAAAGTCCTGAACCCTCAAAATTCCATGAAAATCATGACCTTCCCCCAGTTGGAAATTTTGTGAAGCCCCCGCCGGAACGAGGCCGGATCGGAGATCCGGACTCGTGACGTCGGGGGGCCAGTTCCGGCGCTCCCACCGAGTTCCGGTCTTGACAAGACTTTTTTCGCGTCTGTCAAGGGTTCAGCCGGGGAGGGCCGACCTGATAGGGTTTTCTTTTTCACCCCCCATTTCGACCCCCTCCCCAGGGAGACCCGGATGGACACCAAGACGACGACCTGGCGCTTCCCCCGAGCCTTCTGGGTGGCCAACGGGGCGGAACTCTTCGAGAGGGCCGCCTTCTACGGCACTTTCATCGCCCTGGCCCTCTACCTGACCCGGGTGGTGGGGCTTTCGGACCACGCCGCCGGCTGGGTGGCGGGGCTCTTCGGGGCCCTTCTCTATCTCTTCCCCTTCTTCACCGGGGCCCTGGCCGACAGGATGGGCTTTCGGGCCGCCCTGATCCTGGCTTTCGCCCTGCTTGCCGCCGGTTACGGATCCCTGGGATTCTTCCACTCTTTGGGCATGGTGCTGCCGGCGCTTTTTTTCATCGTGCTCGGCGGGGCCTTCGTCAAACCCATCATCACCGGGACGGTGGCCAAGTCCTCGGACGCCGTCAACCGGGCCCGGGCCTATTCCATCTTCTACATGATGGTCAACATCGGGTCCTTCTCGGGAAAGACGGTGGTCAAATCCATCCGGGAGGACTTGGGCGTGGGCCTGGTGCCGCGCTTCTCCGCCGCCATGGCCCTGGCCGCCCTGGTCTGGGTGATCCTTTTCTACCATCCTCCCGCCCGCAAAGGAGAGGAGCGGCCGGGAAGCATGAGAGAAACCCTGAAAGGGATGCTCCAGGCTCTCTCCAACGGGAGGTTCCTGGCGTTCATCCTCATCACGGCGTGTTTCTGGACTATCCAGCACCAGCTCTACGCCTCCATGCCCAAGTACGTCCTCCGCCTGGTGGGGGAGCACGCCGCGCCCGAGTGGTACGCCAACGTCAATCCCCTGGTGGTGGTGCTGCTGGTGATCCCGATCACCCAGCTCGTGCGGCGCTGGCGGGCCGAGGCGGCGCTTACGGTTTCCATGGCGCTGGTGGGGGCGGCCGCCCTGGTCATGGCCCTTTCACGTCTCTTCACCGGGCATTTCCACCTGCTCGGGCTCACCCTCCATCCGATTACGGTCACCATGATCGGTGGAATCGTGGTTCTGGGGGTGGCCGAGTGTTTTTTGAGCCCCAAGTACCTGGAGTTCGCCTCCAGGCAGGCCCCGCCGGGAAAGGAGGGGCTCTTCCTGGGCTACGCCCACATCAACAGCTTCTTCGCCAACCTCCTGGGTTTCGTGAGCTCAGGCTACCTCCTGGAGGCTTTCTGCCCCGATCCCCACACTCTCCCGGCGGCCCAGCAGGCCGCCCGGGAGGCGGCCCTGGCCGGGAAGGGGACCATGCCCGGGGTCTACGCCCACGCCCACTACATCTGGTATGCCTACGCCGGTCTGGGTTTTCTGGCCTTCCTGGCCTTGATGGTCCTCTTCGTCCTCTCGGGGAAGAAGGCCCAACAAACCTGACCCGCCCCGGGCCCTCACACCCGCGCGGGCTCCCGGGAATCCTCCAGGGTCTGGGCCAAAAACCCGTTGACCTGGGTGAAGCCCTCGGCGTCCAGCACGGCGAAAACCTGGTCGCCGGGCCCGATCCGGTCGTCGCCCCTGGGAAGAACCAGTTTCCCTGTTTGGGAATGAAGGATTCCCGCGAAGAGGCATCCCTTCCCGAAGGCCGGGTTCCGGACCAGGTCACGCACCTTCACCCCTTCCGGGAAGTGGGCCGGCGGCAGGTGGAACATGACGAGCCGGGCCTGGCCGTCCTTGAGGGGGGCCAGGACCTGGAGATTCGGCGTCTCCACCTCGGCCATGACCCGGGAGCGGAGCATCTGGATCATGTCGCAGACCGTGTCCACCCCGGCGGCCCGGAAGGCCTCCTCGTAAGCGGGGTCCCGCATTTTCACGATGATCTTTGGGATCCGGAAGGTGTGGGCCAGGATGGCGAAGGTCAGGTTGTCGGCGTCCTTGTAGAGGGCGCCGATGGCCAGGTCGGCCTTCTCGGCCCCCGCTTCCTTGATGGTGCGGATGTCCAGGGCGCTCCCGTGGATGGTCACTGCGCCGGTGTGGGCGTAGAGATTTTCGCAGGCCGACTTGTTCTGCTCGATGACCACCACGTCGTGGCGGCGGTCGGTGAACTCCTTGGCCAGGGTGCTCCCGGCGATTCCGCCTCCGGCGATGATGACATACATTGCTTCCTCCCTTTCTCCGGGCTACCGCCTCCAGGCGGCCCGCGTGAAGAGAACCGCCACGGGGAGGATCTCGAGCCTCCCCGCGAGCATTCCGAATACGTAGGTCAACTTGATGACCGGCGAGAGCCCGACCATCTTGTGCACCGAAAAATAGAAGGGCCCCATGTTCCCGACGGCCGAGGTCATCCCCGAGAGGGACTGCCAGGCGTCCAGGTCGGAGAAGGCCGCCGTGATCCCGGCGCCCAGGGCGATGAGCCCGAGCCAGGCGAAGACGATGGCCGAGATCCTGAGGATCTCCCCCTCGGGGAAGACCTTCTGGTTGATCACCACGGGCGCGACGGTCCCCTTGGGGGCGGTCATCTTGAAGAGCCTCGCCCGAAAGAGCCTGGCCAGCACGCCCGCCCGGAGGACCTTGATCCCACCGGCGGTGGAGCCCACGCAGCCGCCCACGATCATGAGAAGGAAGAAGACCTGCTTGGAGAGCGCCGGGAAGAAGGGTGAGTTGATGTCCTTGGTGGCGAACCCGGTGGAGGTGATGAGAGAGGAGACCTGGAAGAGGGAGGCCCGGAAGGTCTCGTGGACCTCGTGGAAGGAGATCTGCGTCCCTGACAGGAAGTGGAACAGGTGGTCCCCCGTGAGGAGAAGGGTCGCGCCCCCCAGGATGAGAAAGAACCTGCGGGCCTCGAAGTCCCTGAAGAGTTCCCCGGGCCTGCCGGAGAGGACCTTGTAGTGGAGGAGGAAGTTCATGCCGCCCAGCAGCATGAAGAAGGCGGCGGCGTATTCGAGGAAAACGGCGTGGGGGAAACGATGGGACGCGAAGAAGGCGAGGCTCTCGTCGTGGGTGGAGAAGCCGCCCGTGGAGAGGCACGTGAGGCAGTGGTTCAGGGCGTCGAAGTGGGACATCCCGCCCGCCAGGAAGGCGAGGAAGCAGGCCGCCGTAAACAGGGTGTAGATCCCCCAGAGGATCTTTACGGTGTGAAAGATGCCCGGCACGGGGCGGGGGAGGTCCACCTTGTGGCCCTCCGCCCCGAAGAGGGCGGCCGCCGCTCCTCCTCCGCCGGCGCTCACGGCCAGAAAGAAGGTGAGGATCCCAAGGCCCCCGAGCCACTGGATGAGGGAGCGCCAGAAGAGGACGCTGGCGGGCATCCGGTCCAGGCCTTCGAAGACGGTGATCCCCGTTGTGGTGAACCCGCTCACCGATTCGAAGAGGGCGTCCACCAGGCCCTTGTGGAGGCCGAAGACGAAGGGAAGGCACCCGGCGGCGCTGATGAAGAGCCAGCCCAGTCCGGTGATGACCATCGCCTCCTTGAGGGTGGGCGTTCCCTTGGGGAAGGAGGCCTTGAGGGCCAGGCCGGCGCCGAAGGCCAGGGCGGCGGGCACGAGGAAGACAAGGGGGGAGACGTCCACCCTGGGGAGAGGGGGAAAGACCAGGAGGAGGAGCGGTAAGAGCAGGAGCAGGCCCGTCACCCCCAGGAGGTCTCCCAGGAAGTGGGGCACGCAGGAGCGGCCTGGGTTGTCGCCGGAACTGGATCGCATGGAGTCACCCGGGTCTTTCTTCGGAACAAGCCCGGGGGTGTCCGTAGGGAAGGAAGATCAGGCCTCCTCGGGTGCCTCCATCCTCTCCAGGACCCCTTTGGGCCGGTGGAGCACCACGGGGCAGGGCGGCAGGGCCTGCAGGAAGAACCGCCCGTAGGACTTGGCGGCGATCCTCCTGTCCAGGATCACCACCCGGCCCCGGTCGTCCCTGGCCCGGACCAGCCTGCCGAAGCCCTGCTTGAACTTGAGGATGGCCTCGGGAAGGAGGTACTCCCAGAAGGGGCTCTTTCCGGCCTTCTGGATTTCCCGGCTCCTGGCCTTGACGAGCGGGCTCGAGGGCACGGGAAAGGGAAGCCTGGGGATGATCACGAGCGTCAAGGTCTCGCCGGGGATGTCGATCCCCTCCCAGAGGCTCTCCGTGCCGAAGAGCACCGCCTCGTCGCACCGGCGCTTGCGGTCCACCAGCCGCTGGACGGCCCCCTCGCCCTGGAAGATGCAGGGAATGCCCTCTTCCGCAAGCTCCCTGGCCAGGGAACGGGCCTTCTCCACGAGGCGCCAGCTCGTAAAGAGCACCAGCGCCCGGCCCCGCTCGGCCAGGACCTCCCGGCGGATCTTCTCCAGCACCGCCTTTTCCCACTTCTCCCCCTCCGCCGGGTCGGGCATGTCCAGGTGGATGTGGATCTCCACGTTCTCCCTGAAGGGAAAGGGGCTCCCGAGCTGGAGTTCCCTGGCCTCGGGAAGGCCCAGGTTCCGCTCGATGTACGCGAAGCCGCCCTTGCTTCCCACGGAGAGGGTCGCCGAAGTGAAGACGCAAGAACGCAAACCAGGGTAGAGATGTTTTTCCAGGATCTTCCCCACTTCCAGGGGGGAGGCCACGATCTTGAGGCGCTTTCCCTTTCCCTCGGTCCAGATCACCTGGTCCTCGGGGCGTTCGTCCAGGAGGATCGACGCGGCCCTGGCCAGGACACCGGCGCGGACGGAGTAGCGGGAGAGTTCCATCCGGTCGTCCTGGTTCAGGCCGGGTTGGTCCGAGGCTTCGATCAGGGCGTCGGAAAGGGCGGAAAGAGGTCCCGTCAGGGTGTTGGGCACGAAGGGATCGTCCCCCAGCAGTCTTCCAGACCCCTGGGGATCGTGTTTCTCCATCCACTTGCGGACTTCCTTGAAGAAATCCCGCGAGGCCTCGCGGACGACCCCCACGGCCTGCTTGCAGAGAGGCGCCTCGATGTCGGCCAGGACGCCTTTCCCGGTCCGCTCCGAGAGAAGCCGCGAGAGGAGGTGCTCCACTGATCCCGGGCCCAGTTCCAGGCCGAGCTGCTTGGTGGCGACTTTCTCCACCGTGTGGGCCTCGTCGAAGATCACCACGGAATGCCTGGGAAGGTAGACGGCCCCGGCGATCCGAAGCGCCAGGTCGGAGAAGTAGAGGGCGTGGTTCACCACCAGCACCCTGGCGGACTCCATCCGCCGCCGGGCGCCCTGGTAGAAGCACTTGTCGTAGAAGGGGCATTTTCTCTGGGCGCAATTGCCCGACTCGGCCATCACCTCTTCCCAGACATGGTGCGGGGGAGGATTGGAGAGGTCCGAACGGGAGCCGTCGGCGGTCCGCTCCGCCCAGGCTTTCAGCTCCTTGAGGTGGGCCACGGCCTCGGGGTCGTCGAAGAGCTTCTTCCCCTTGAGGAGGGCCCTCTCCAGGCGGCGCCGGCAGAGGTAGTTGTTGCGGCCTTTCGCCACCACGGCGGTGACCTCGTAGGGAAGGACCGCCTGGAGAAGGGGAAGGTCCTTCATCTCCAGCTGGTCCTGGAGGGCGATGGTCCGGGTGGAGACC
>JALUZX010000696.1 GCA_027011425.1 Planctomycetota bacterium | reverse complement strand
GTCCTTTACCGCCCTTCCCCCCCGGGAAGCCCCGGCGGGACCCCAACCCAACACGCGAGGTGGCGCCTTGGAGTTCGTTCTCGTTGTCCCAAGGGACGAAGTATTCGACGGTTTCTACCCCCACGGTCTCGCCCTGGAAGGGGAGTTGGACATCCAGGCCCTGCTCTCCAGGGCCCGGGAGAAGGCCTTCTTCATCGAAAGACGCAAGGCCGAGAAGGACCCCGGCCTGAAACAGCTCATCCCCTATTGCCTGGTCCTCCACCCCCCTACCCGCGGGATCTTCCTGATGAAACGCCTCCCGGCCCAGGGGGAAGCCCGCCTCCACGGCAAGCTTTCCATCGGCGTTGGGGGTCACATCAACCCCGTGGACCAGGAGGGGGGCCGGGATCCCATCCAGGGCGGTTTGAGACGGGAACTCTCCGAGGAAGTGGTGATCACCGGGGAGGAGAGGGTGGAATTCCTTGGGATCCTCAATGACGACTCCAACCCCGTGGGAGCGGTCCACTTGGGACTGGTCCACGCCCTGGTCCTGGGCCTCGAGGGCACCGTCCGGGTCCGGGAGACCCACGCCATCCAGGGGGGGCTGAAGCCCCTTGAGGAGGTCCGGGAAATGTGGCAGAATCCCGGCGGTTTTGAAACCTGGTCCGAAGCGGTTCTCGAGCGATCCTCCGAGTGGTGTGATCGCCTTTTCTAATCCGGATGATTCATGAAGGTTTCGCCGCGAGACCACGGAGATGCCGGCATGGACGGGCGCCTCAAGGGCCGGGACCCGAGGATGCCCGGAGGCGCCGGCGGATCCGGGCTTGCACCTGGACTTTCATGAATCTTCGGGGATAAACAGGGCGAACTGGAAACTCCGGTCCCGAGGCGGAAAGAAGTCGGCCGAGCCTTGCAAAGGCGTGCTTCAGGAGGATGCCCCGGGTTCCCGGCAGGTGGAAGGCGACCCCGACCTGGACGCGGCGCCCCGGCGGCGGCCCTTCCAGGCCAGCAGGCAAAAAGGTGGTGGAAACCATGGGATCCACAGCCTCCCGTAAAAAACGCAAATACTCCCTCGAGCGCATCTACGATCTCCTCATGAATGCCAGGCAATCCAACTGGGTCACCTTGCATTTCACCGATGGAGATGTGGTCTCCGGGGCCATCATCTTCAACGAGTACAAGGGAACCGGGAGGATCATCAACGTGGACCAGGAGTTCTCCCGGGATTTCAAGGCCGCGGAGATCCGAGACGTCAAACTCTGAATCTCCCGGGCCTACCCCCCTTTCTTTTCTCCCCCCCCCAGGAAGGGTCGGGGTCCGTCTTCACGGGGCCTGGACGAAACCCACGTGCCTCCGGCAAAGACCAGGAGAAAAAAACCCTCCCCCGAGAGAAAAGGAAAAGAAGGTGGAAGGGGAACGGGAAAGACGGCGCCGGCCCGGATCGGGGAAGGTGGACTGATTGGGGTTTTCGCTTGGAAGCCTGCTTGCAGGAACGCCCAGACCGGCGGCCGTCCCATCCCTTGTTTTGCGGTTCCCCTCCCATTGGTGGAACCGCCCAACCGGGGGGAAGTGTAAAGATGGGACAGGGAGAAGAAAAGAACTTTCTCAAAAAAAACCCAAGATCTTGTAGGTCCTTCAAAAACCAGGCCCCAAGGCTGGCGGCGCAGGCCCTGGGGGTCCAAAAGGCCGGGCGCCACAATCCAGGATGACAACCATGAACCAGGCCCACCCCCTCCTCTTCTTCACCTCTTCCCTCC
>JALUZX010000695.1 GCA_027011425.1 Planctomycetota bacterium | reverse complement strand
CTACCAGGAGGTGACGGGAAAGAGACTCTCGCCGGCGGAGATCCCTGCATTACTCCTGGACATCGGCCTGGCCCGGGGCGAGGGAGCCGAGCTGGCCCTTGGCGCCAAACGCTTCGCCGAATCCCGGGGCAAGCCCCAGGCCGCCATGACCGTCAAGGGCCTGGAACTTCCCGCCTACGACCCCCGCGGCGCCTACGGCATGGCTCTCGGATACGCCGTCGCCACCCGGGGTGGCTGTCACCTTCGGGCCTATCCCATCTCCCACGAGATCCTCCGCAAGCCCGTGGCCACGGACCGGTTCTCCTTTGCCGGCAAGGCCCGGATCGTGAAGATCAGCGAGGACATCAACGCCGCCGTGGACTCGCTCACGGCCTGCAAGTTCCTCTTCTTCGCCGCCTCCCTGGAGGAGTTCGCCAAGGCCTTCGAAGGGGTGACGGGCCTGCCCGCCACGGCCCAGGACCTGATGCACGCGGGAGAGCGCTTCTACTACCACGAGAGATTGATGAACTGGTGGAACGGGTTCACCGCCGAAGACGACGACCTGCCCGAGCGGTTCTTCAAAGAACCCGGCACCAGCGGCGACGGAATCGAGATCGAGCCCATCGACAGGGAGGAATTCCTCCGCGCCCGGGCGGCCTACTACAAGGTCCGGGGCCTGGACGAAAAGGGCGTCCCCACAAGGGAAAAATGCCGGGAGTTGGGACTCCAGTGGAAAGACTCGTAAGGAAATACACGGACAAGCTGATCGCCCAGGGCCTCTGCTCGGAAGACGCCCCACCGCTGATGGGCGGGCTGGACGCGGACCTGGTCTGGAACCGGGAGGACCCGGACCAGGCTCCCCTGGAAAAGGTCGTCCAGGGCCTCGACATCAACACCATCCTCCTGGCCCAGCCGGCCGAGCCCTACAGGAGCATCCTGGACTGGCTCGCCTCACAGGTGGAGGGCGAAGAGGGCTTCATCCAGCCCCAGGATTCTGAGACCCGCACCTTCCTCCACGACATCCCCGTGACCCGAAAGTTCGACCCCGACCGGATCATCGCCGCCCTGAAGCGCCGCAAGAACGTGATCGTCCCGGGCAAGGGCATCGTCACCTTCGGCATGGTGAGCCCCGAGCAGGCCTTCATCCACTTCAGCTCGGTCTGTTTCTCCTGCTTCGTCAAGTTCTTCTCCGACTACAGGGAGGACCACCGCCGGGGCAGGGTCGCCCCGGCCCAGCGCGAGGCTTTTTTGAAGGGGAAGGAGTTCTACGCCCGCCTCATCGAGAAGGCCCTGGCCCATCCCCTCCCCAAGGAGGGGCCCTACCAGACCAGGGAGGAGGTCCTGGAGGCCATGTTCTGGACCGGGAAGGCCACCGTGGAATGCGGCATGGTGGATTCCTTCTTCGGCAATATCTCCTATCTTCTCGGCGACACCATCTTCATCAGCCAGACCACAAGTTCCCTGGACGAACTCCCCGGGTGTATCGACGCCTGCCCCGTGGACGGCTCCTCGTCAGTGGCCATCACCGCCTCGAGCGAATTCAGCGTCCACAAGGAGGTCCTCACCCAGTCGGGCAAGCGGGCCATCCTCCACGGGCACCCCAGGTTTTCCGTGATCGTCTCCATGATCTGCGACGAGGAGGACTGCGAATTCCGGGGAAGGTGCCACACCCACTGCCCCAAAGAGCGTTTCGCCGGCGAAGTCCCCATCGTGCCCGGCGAAGCCGGCCGCGGCCCCAGGTGCATCTCCACCACCCTG
>JALUZX010000694.1 GCA_027011425.1 Planctomycetota bacterium | reverse complement strand
AAATAGAGCCATGAAACCGAAAGCCCCGCCTTTCTTGTTCTCTCTCCTTCTTCTGGGCGCCTGCGCCTCCCTCCCCGGCGAAGGAGGCCTCCTGGACGGACTCTCCCGGGTCCGGCCGGGCCGCTCCCGCCGGGTCTCCTCGGCTCCCCCGGAGCCCGAGAGCAACTGGGACAACCTCCGCCTCGCCCCGGGCAAGACCAGGGTCCTGGCCGACATCAAGGGCCCGGCGGTGATCACCCACATCTGGCTCACCTTCAACGAGGCCCGCCCCAACTGGATCTCCAAGGCCGGCTCGGCCCGCCCAGACGAGATCGTTCTGCGCATGTATTGGGACGGCGCCAAGGAGCCCGCCGTGGAAGCGCCGCTCGGGGATTTCTTTGCCGCCGGATTCGGGCTGAGAAGGGAAATCAAGTCCATCCCCGTCCAGGTGGAGAGCGGCGACGGCTACAACTGCTTCTGGCGCATGCCCTTCTTCAAGCGCGCCCTGATCACCATCACCAACGAGAGCGACAAGAATCTCAACTCCTTCTACTACCACGTGGACTACCAGGAAAAGCCCTCCCTTCCCCCGGACACGGCCTATTTCTGCGCCCAGTATCGCAGGGAGTTCCCCGAGAAAACCGGCCGGGACTACCTGGTGCTCGACGCCGAGGGCAAGGGGCACTACGTGGGGACGGTGATCTCCGTCCGCAGCCGGAGCCCCTACTGGTTCGGCGAGGGGGACGACAAGTTCTACATCGACGGCGAAAAACGCCCCTCCATCTGGGGCACGGGCACGGAAGACTACTTTCTCTGCGCCTGGGGCCTGAACGAGTGCTCCTTCCCCTGCTTCGGCTGCACCTACATGGAAGGGGAACACGGCGGGCTCGGCACCCGTTATTGCCTCTACCGCTGGCACCTCCACGACCCCATCAGCTTCACCAGGTCCCTTCGCTTCGAGCTGGAGCACAAGGGCTGGATCACGGGCGACGAGACCACCACGGGCAAGGTCAACGGCCACGTGGAGCGGGAGGACGACATCGCCTCCGTGGCCTTCTGGTACCAGGTGGGCCAGCCCAAGCGGTTCACCACCCTCCCGCCCCTGAAGGACCGGATCTTCCCCTCCCTGGACCTGGTGATCCCGGGCAAGGAACTCTTTCCCGGCGCCCGCCGGTCCAAGGGGGAGTTCAAGCTCCAGGCCGGCTGGGGCTGGAGCCCCGGGGGACAGGTCTTCTTCAAGAACACAAAGCCCGGCGGTTTCCTGGAAGTGGATTTCTCCGTCAAGAAGGAGGAATACCGGGGCCTGGTGCTCCGCCTCACCCGGTCCTACGACTACGGCGTCTACAGGATCCTCCTGGACGGGAAGGTCCTGCGGAAGTCCATCGATCTCTTTTCCAAGGAGACCAAGGTGGAGGACGCCTACCTGGGCTCCTACACCCTGCCCGCGGGCAAACACACCCTGCGCTTCGAGTGCCTGGGCAAAAATCCCTTCTCCCGGAACTACTACCTGGGCCTGGACTCGGTCCGCCTGAGACAGCGCTGGCACAAAAAACGCGTCCCCCTGCGGCCCAAGCACAAGCGCTACCGGTAGAGTGCCCCGGGGGTTCCAAAGACTCCGGATTCAACCCCCCGGGCAGGTCACCATGCCAGGTAGACGCCCCTTCTTCCCGTGACATAGGCGGGCAGGAGGGTCCTGGGGGAGAGGACCAGGGAGGCCGCGTGGAGCCAGAGGCTACGAAGGGCGGGATCCCTGGGGGTGG
>JALUZX010000693.1 GCA_027011425.1 Planctomycetota bacterium | reverse complement strand
ATCTCGGGGGGGGCCAGGTCGTCCTTCTCCCCCGTCAGGATCAGGACAGGCAGGTTCAACTTCCCCGCCCGGGAAAGTTCGTCGAAACGGTCCCGGCAAAGCAGGCGGACCGGGGCCCAGGGATAGAGGGAGGCCCCCACGTCGGGGATGGACGTGAAAGGAGAGAGGAGAATCAGGGCCTGGACCTTCCGTTCCAGGGCGATTTCCACGGCCACGGCGCTTCCCAGGGACCGCCCGGCCACGAGGATCCGCTCCGGAGGAAGCCCGGCCAGCCGGGCCAGGGCGTCCAGGGCCGCAAGGCCGTCCATGTAGAGTCCTTCCTCGGTTGGGGTCCCGGGGTTTCCCCCGTATCCCCTCCAATCCGGCACCAGGAGGGTCCGTCCCGTTCCCTCGAAGAGGACCATGTCTTCCAGGGCGTCTTCCCGGTTCCCCGCGTTGCCGTGGAGGTAGAGGAGCCCTCCCTTTTCCGGCTGTCCCTTTTTGAACCACCCTTTCAGAGCCAGACCGTCCCGGGTGGGAATCTTTACTTCTTCCCAGCCTTCCGGCGGTGCCCCCGGGTCCCCCCCGGGATGGTAGAGGAGACTCCTCTGGGAGGCCCAGAGCCAGGCCAGAAGCCCCAGGTAGACCAGGAGGACCAGGCCCGCTCCCCAAAAAAAGAGCACCGCCGGCCGCCTCACCGGACCCGGCCCGCCAGGTCCGCCACGAACCGGTCCATCCCGGCCCGAACCTGCGCCTGGGGCGCCGTGAATCCCTGGATGAGCCAGGAGAAGACCAGGGCGGGTTTTCCCTCTTTCAGGATATAGCCGCCCAGGGCCGAGACCCTGGTGAGGGTTCCAGTCTTGGCCCGGACCCGGCCCTCCCCGAAGGTTCCCTTGAACCTCCCCGAAAGAGTGCCGGTTCTTCCCGCCAGGGGAAGAGATTCGAGGAAATCCTCTCCCCAGGATTCCTCCAGGGCCTTCTCCAGGAGCCCCGCCACCTGCCTCGGGGTGACCTGGTCCATCCTGGAAAGCCCCGACCCGTCGGCGGCGACCAGGCCCCGCCGGTCCACGCCCATCCTGTCCAGCAGGCCGGCCAGGGCGGCCCGGGCGGCCCGGGCCGAGGCCCGGCCCTTCCCGCGCCCCTTCCCGGCCAGCCGGAAAAGGTTTTCGGCAAACAGGTTTTGGCTCCTGAGAAACATCTCCTCCACCATCTTCGCCAAGGGAGGGGACGCGACCCGGAGCAGAAATGCGCCCTTGGAGGGATTCCACCGGAAGCCCGGTACGTCCCCGGCCCGGACGGGAGGACCGTCTATCCGCACCCCTGCCTCCAGGAAGGCCTGCTCGAGGGCCCGGGCCGCGAAAAGGGCCGGGTCCGGCACGGGAAAGGACCAACGCACCGGCCCCCCGGAGAGAGGAAGTGCTCCCCGCAGGAGTGCGCCCGGGGGATGGAACCGGCGGACGACCTGGAGCCCCGCCCCGCCTTCCCTCACAGTGACACACCGGTTCCACACCTCCAGGGCCCCGGGGATCCTGGGAATCTTTTCCAGCTTCGGGGGAGCCCCCAGGGAAAGAGGCTTCAGGACAAGGTCCACCACATTTTCATGGAAGACCAGGGCCCCGAAGGGGGCGGACCAGGAAAAGGCCAGGTCGTCCCAGGCCCATCCCTCCCCCAGGGGGGGATCGTCGAAGAGATCCGTCACGGCCACGACCCTGCCCGTCACCCGCCTGAGGCCGCGGCCGAAGAGGGTCTTTCCCCACTCCCGGAA
>JALUZX010000692.1 GCA_027011425.1 Planctomycetota bacterium | reverse complement strand
TTCCCGCACTTCCGCCCAGAGCTGCATCCGGGAAGGATCGTAGAGGGTGACCAGGACCTGTCCGGGGGTGACCATGTCGCCCACGTCCACTTGCTTGTCCACTACAACCCCCGAAAGAGGAGCGCGCACCTTGGCGTAGGAAAGCATGGTCCGGGCCTCCTGGAGGGCGTGCTTGGCCCGCTCCAGGTTGGCCTCGGCGGCCTGGTAGGCGTGCTGGATCCGGTCCCAGTCGTTGTCGGAGATGAGTTTTTTCTTGTGGAGTTCCCGGCTCCGTTCCACTTCCAGCTTGGCCTGGGCCGCCTGGGCCTCGGCGGCCTTCACTCCCTGCTCGGCCTGGGCCACTTTGGCCTTGATGTCCTGGTCGTCCAGCTCCACCAGGATCTGGCCCTTCTTCACCCGCATCCCGGCGTCCACGTAGACCTTGACCACCCGGGCCAGAAGCCTGGAGCCCACGGCCGTTTCGTGGAGAGCCCGCACCGAACCCACGGCCGTCTCGTAGATCGGAACCGTCACGGGCTTCACCACCATAACCCTGGCCCTGCCCGCCTTCTCCGCGGCGAGGGCCGTCTTTCCCGGGGGGAGTTTTTCCCGGAACACTCCGGCGAACCAGGCGATGGCCAGGACCATGCCCAGGAGAACGGCAAGGACACCAAAAGGACGCAAAAACTTCCTGACCGCACTCATGGGGACCTCCTCGTTATAAGCCCAGCCTGGATGATTCATCCCGCTTGGGAGAAGGAAAATTTTAAGGAAAAGTCAGGTGCCCACAAGAATTTACGCTGGATGGCCCCCTGGCCCAGCCGGAGAAAAAGCCCTCAAACCCGTTCGGCCAGGACCTTCGCCGTCTTCAGACCCAATTCCTTGCACTTCATCAGGTCCTCGGGGGTGGGGACGAACTTGACGGCCAGGGGCTCGGCCAGGGTCTCTACTTTCATGACCAACAAGTTGGCCTGGGCCTGCTTGACGCCCACGGGCCCCCAGCCGTAGGAGCCGAAGACGGCTCCCACCAGGTTCTTGGGCTTCAGGCTCTGGAGGTAGGTGAGGGTGTCCGCAAGAGAGGGATACATCCCGGCGTTGATGGTGGGCGCCCCCACCAGGAGGGCCCCCGCCTGGAGGACCTCCGTGGCCACGTCGGAACGGTGGCTTCCGCTCAAGGGCATCACCTTGGGGGAAGCTCCTCCTTCGATCAGGCCCGCCGCCACGGCCCGGGCCATCTTCTCCGTGCTCCCCCACATGGTTTCGTAGAGGACCACCGCCTTCTTCGTGGGCCTCTGCTCCGACCAGAGCAGGTAGTTCTCCAGGATATCCTCGATCCGGCTCCGCCAGAGAGGCCCATGGTCCGTGGCCAGGATCTTCCACTTTACGCCCAGGCTCTTCAGCTTCTCCACCCCCTTGGCAACGATCACGGCGTAGGGCATGAGGATGTTGGCGAAATACTTGGCCGCCTCCCAGTCGAGAAGGCTTTCGTCCACCTGGTCGTCGAAACGCTCGCACGTGGCCAGGTGGGATCCGAAGATGTCCTGGGCGAAGAGAATCCGCTCCTCGGGGCTCCAGGTCACCATGCTCTCCGGCCAGTGAAGCATCCTGGTGGCGGTGAAACGCAAGGTGAGGCCGCCCAAGTCCAGGGCCTCCCCGTCCTTCACCGCCTGGACCTTCAAATCGGGACCGAAGTGGCCGGCCAGGGCCTGGACCCCAGGTTCGGAGGCCAGGATCTTCTCGGGTTTCACCAGGGCCGCCACTTCGGGAAGGCATCCGGAGTGGTCCATCTCGGCGTGGTTGGAGACGATGATGTCGATCTTTCCCGGGTCCATCACCGAGGCGATCCTGGAGAGGAGTTCATCCAGGAAAGCCTTTTTCGTGGTGTCGATAAGCACGGTCTTCTTCTCTCCCCGCACCAGGAAAGCGTTGTATGTCGTGCCTCCGGGGGTGGCGTAGCCGTGGAAGTTCCGGAGAGCCCAGTCTACGGCTCCCACCCAGAAGACCCGGTCGGACAGAGGAACGGCCTTGAATGGACCCTGCATCACAGCACCTCTCAGCAAAAAAACAGACCGGCCCCGGAAGCCCCGGAGGCCGGTCTCTTTAAACCACGGGAAAACCGGGAGGATTTCCCCTTCCCGCCCTCAGCCTTGTCTTCCCCGGGCTCCCAGCTCCCGGTCCAGCATGAAGAGCCCCTGGCGCGAGTCGGCCACCATTTCGATCTGGTCCACCACCCGCCCGGTGGAGGACTCCTCCTCCACCTGCTCCGTGACGAACCACTGGAGGAAATTCTCCGTGGCGTAATCGTTCTCCTCCCGGGCAAGGGCCACCAGCTCGTGGATCCTGCCGGTGATGTATTTCTCGTGCTCGTAGGCCGCCTTGAAGGCTTCCAGTGGGGATTCCCACTCGGCCTGGGGGGCGTCGATCTTGCCCAGCAGGACCCGCCCGCCCCTTTCGTCCACGTAGTGGAAGAACTTCATGGTGTGCTCCCACTCCTCCCTGGCCTGGGCCTCCATCCAGTGCCCGAAACCGGCGAGCTTCTGGGAATGGAACCAGGCGGCCATGGAGAGATAGAGGTAGGTGGAAAAAACCTCCGCGTTGATCTGCTCGTTCAGGGCCTTTTCCATGTTTTTCGAAAGCATCGTCGTCACCCGCCTTTCAATCTTTCAGGGAAGTCAAATCAATTGTCCGTCATGACTCGTTCGTCGTACTCGATCTCGAAACGAAGCTTGTGCTTCGCCTCCTCCTGGGCAAGGCCCAGGAACAGGTCCTTCAGGGCCGGGTCCTCCGCAGAGGCCGCCAGGTCGCTGTAGAGGCGGAAGGCGGCCTTCTCCGCCTTCATGGCCGCCACCAGGGCCTGGGTGTAGTCCATTCCCGGGGAGGGCTCCACGTCCACCGTGTAGTCACTGATCTTGAGGTCCGCCACCTTCCCGCCCGTGGGGAGACTCAATTTCCCGGCCTTCACCTCCAGGAGCTTGGCCTTGTGCCCCTCCTCCTCGCGGGCGAAGGAAAGGAGGGCCTCCTTCACGTGCCTGCTCTCCACCTTTTCCGCAAGCCCTTTGTAGAACGCGGCGGCCTTTTCCTCCTCCTTTATGGCGAAATCCAGGATTTCTCCGGCCGAATCGAATTGCATGGGAACGCCTCCTTTTCGGTAGAACGGAAGAAAGACTTCTCCCGCCCGGGGGACTTATTTTTTCCAAAGGCCGTGAAGATTGCAGTAAGCCCGGGCCGTGACCTTTTCCGCCGGCACGTGGAAGACGGCAACGGGCTCCTCGCCGGGCCTCAGGTGCTTCCTGTAGACCTTCTCTCCATCATCCAGTTCGATCCACTCGATGAAGTGCTTCTCCTCCATGGGGTGCAGGGTGCTTCCCACGGAGACCTTGAAGCCCCCTTCCACCTTCTCCACCAGGGGAACATGCTTCTCCTGGGCGGCGTCGGTGCTGTTCTCCGCCTCGAGCTTCATGGACTTCCCGCAGCAGACCAGGGTTCCTTTCCCGCCCCGGATCACCTCCACCATGTTCCCGCAGATCTCGCACCTGTAGATTTCCTTGATTGCCACCATCTCTCGTCCTCCTTGTCGGTTCTTTTCGGTTCCGGTCGGGCCGGGGAATCGCCGTCCCCGGCGTTTGTCACTCATCCAGGTCCCACTTTCCCGCCCGGCGGTGCTTCTCGCACTCTTCCTCGGCGAGCTTTCGGACCCGGTAGGCGGCGTCGCGAAGCACACCATAGACGATCCCGCAGGAATCGTCGTCTCTGTCCCTGTCGCCCCGGTCGGCCAGGGCGAGCATCTCCTCGGTCAACTTCAGAAGGCCCAGGAGGTTTTCGTTGATTGCCTTGGCCACTCCAGGTTCTCCATTGGGGGCCCGGCCCCTCGCCAAAAGAAAAATTCCCGGCCCCGCGGGCCGCAGTCCTCTCCCTATGCAAGAGCCGTGCCGGGAAAGTGGGGGCCCCCGAGCGCCCTTGGACCCTCCGGCGGCTCCTTCCTCGTGTCTCACGAGACACGAGAGAGACACCTTCCGGGATTTTTTCGAGGTCCTTGCAAAGCCCTGATTTCGCCCCAATAGCAGGATGCCGGAAAAGAAGGAGGGCGCTCCCCCGGCCCGGTCCTCGGGACCCCCGCCGGGAAAGGAATCAGACCTATGCCAAGAAAAGATATCCTCCGACTCTCCGTCCCCTACCTTCAAGTCCTGGACGAGAAAGGGAAGGCGGACAAGGAACTCGAACCGGACCTCCCCCCGGAAGAGCTGGTCAGGCTCTACCGGGCCATGGTCCTCTCCCGGGAAGGGGACCAGCGCATGCTGAACCTCCAGCGCCAGGGGAGGATCGGCACCTTCCCGCCGGGAGTGGGCCAGGAGGCGGCTTTCTGCGCTCCCACCCTGGCCTTGAAAAAGAAAGACTGGTTCGTCGGGGCCTTCCGCGAGCCCGGGGCCCGCATGATGCGAGGCGAGAACCTGGCCAGGGCCCTCCTTCTCTACAACGGATTCGAGGAAGGAAACGTGGCTCCCGAGGGATGCGAGAGGACCCTTCCCGTCTCCATCATCGTGGGCGCCCAGACCCTCCACGCCGTGGGGATCGCCTACGCCATGAAATACAAGGGAGAGAAGGACACGGCCGTCCTGGTCTTCTTCGGCGACGGCGCCACCTCGGAAGGGGACTTCTACGAGGCCCTCAACTTCGCATCCCTCTGGGAGGCGCCGGTGGTCTTCCTCTGCCAGAACAACCAGTACGCCATCTCCGTTCCCCGCTCCAGGCAGACCCGCTCGAGGACCCTGGCCCAGAAGGCCCTGGCCCAGGACGTCCCCTGTATCCAGGTGGACGGAAACGACGCGCTGGGCATGTATTCCGCCGCGGCCGAGGCCCTGGAGATGGCCCGATCCGGCGGGGGCCCCACCCTGATCGAGGCCGTGACCTACAGGCTTCTCATGCACACCACCGCCGACGACCCGGGGAAATACCGCTCCAAGGAAGAAGAGGAGGAGTGGCGCAAGAAGGACCCGATCCCCAGGTTTCGGATCTACCTGGAAGGAAAAGGTCTCTGGAACTCCCGGAAGGAGGAGGCCCTGCGGGCCGAGGTAAAGGAGACCCTCGACGCGGAGGTCAGGGCCTTCGAATCCATGAAGGACTTCCAGCCCGACGCCCCCTTCGACTACGTCTTCGGGACCCCCCATCCCTGGATCGAGGCCCAGAGGGCGGAATTCCTGGCCGAACTGGAGAAGGAGAGGAGCGAAAATGCCTAAGCTGAACATGGTGCAAGCCATCAACCTGGGGCTTTCCCAGGAGATGGAAAGGGACGAGACGGTCCTGGTGCTCGGCGAAGACGTAGGCGTGGACGGAGGTGTCTTCCGGGTCACCGACGGCCTGCTGGAGAAGTTCGGACCCAGCAGGGTCATGGATACGCCCATCGCCGAATCGGCCGTCATGGGGACCGCCGTGGGCATGGCCCTGGCCGGACTCAAGCCCGTGGGGGAAATGCAGTTCTCCGGCTTTTCCTACCTGATGATTCCCCAGCTCGAAGGACACGCCGCCCGCTTCCGTTCCCGGACCCACGGGAGACTCACCGTTCCCCTGGTGATCCGCATGCCCTACGGGGGCGGAGTCCGGGCCCTGGAGCATCACTCCGAGAGCAGGGAGGCCACCTACGCCCACTTCCCTGGCGTCAAGGTGGTGATCCCTTCCGGCCCCCGCAACGCCCGGGCCCTGATCACCGCCGCCATACGGGACCCGGACCCGGTGGTCTTCATGGAGCCCAAGCGCTCCTACCGGGCCTTCCGGGAGGAGGTCCCTGCCGAGCCGGAGGTCATGGAGATCGGCAAGGCCCGGGTGGTCCGGGAAGGAAAGGACCTCACCCTCGTGGCCTGGGGCGCCATGATGCGCCCCGCACTCCACGCCGCCGAAGAAGTGGAGAAGAAAAGGGGCGCAAGCGTGGAGGTGATCGATCTCCTCACGATCTCCCCCATGGACTCCGGGACGATCGCCGCGTCGGTGAAGAAGACGGGCCGGTGCGTGGTGGTCCAGGAGGCCCCCCGCAACCTGGGAATCTCCTCGGAGATCACGGCCCGCCTCAACGACGAGGTCCTTCTCTACCTGGAAGCCCCGGTGAAGAGGGTGACCGGATACGACGTGGTCACCCCTTACTTCGGAAGGGAAACGATGTACCTGCCCACGGAAGGCAGGATCCGCCGCGGAATCGAAGAGACCCTGGATTTCTGACCATGTATGAATTCAAGCTGCCCGACCTGGGAGAGGGAATCCACGAGGGGGAGATCCTCAAGTGGTTCGTAAAACCAGGAGACGTCATCGAGGAGGACGCTCCCCTGGTGGAAGTGGAGACCGACAAGGCCGCGGTGACCATTCCCTCCCCCAAGGGAGGAAAGATCCTCTCCCTGGGCGCCCCGGAAGGGGCGATGGTTACGGTGGGCCAGGTCCTGGTCTCCATCGACGACGGGTCGCGAGAGGCCCCGGCGGCCGAAG
>JALUZX010000691.1 GCA_027011425.1 Planctomycetota bacterium | reverse complement strand
TGGCCCCACAAGGGGCTTCTCCCCCGGGGCGAGCAGGCGGAAACGCCACTTCCCGGCCAGGGAGAGGGTCTCCTGGGCCCTTCCCGGTGCGGGGAAGGAGGCGGAAAGAAGAAGGAAGGGGAAAAGAAAGAAAGACCAGGGCTTCATGGCGGCTCCGGGGCTGGGACGGGTGGCCCGAAACAGGGGGATGCCCCCAGTTTTCCCCTGGGAGCCCGGAGGAAAAGAAAAATCTGGAAGGACCGAATGGGGAGGCTCCATGTGGCCCGGGATGAAACACAAGGCCCTTTTTTTGCCTCTTTTCCTTTCCAGGTTTCCGAGAAGCCCCAAAAAAAGTGTCCACAAGGAGGAGTTTCTCCGGGTTACAATCACACCTCCTCAGGTTCCGGCCCCTTGGACGCTTCTTGTCCTTCCAGGAACCCAGGATTGTTGAGGCATCCATGATTCGTCCCCTTCCGGTTTGTTTCCTCCTCTGCCTGGCCGGAGGGCTCCCGGCCCAGGAGACCCGAGTGATTCCCTGGGGCCTGGAAAAGGCCGACGGAAACACCACAAGCCCCTATCCTTTTGGGTTTACCTCGGGCCGGACCCAGCAGGTGATCCACGGGGCCGCCCTCTGCCGGAATTCGGCCCTCCTTTTGGGGATGGCCCTCCGGCGCGACGGGCGCGGGACCAACACCTACAAGGCCCGGGCCGTTCCCTCCCTGACGATCCGCCTGGGCTACACCAAGGTCTCTCCCTCGACCATGTCCACCGTCTTCGCTTCCAACCGGACGGGAACCATGGTGACGGTCTTTCCGAAGGCCGGATACCATCTCCCGCCCATTCCCCCCATGAACCCGGGGATTTTCGCCGTCCAGTGGTCCTGGGCGGTTCCTTTCACCTATAACCGGACTCTCGGAAACTTTCTCGTCGAGTTCGAGGTTCCCGGCACGGGCGGCAAGAGCGAATACTTCATGGACGCCCACGGCTCCAAGTCCATGGGGGGAAGGACGGCCCTTTACGGAAAGCCGGGTGTCTTCGCGGGGAAGGATCCCTACACGGTCACCTGTCCCTCCCCGTCCCGGATGTTTCCGGGGGGCTCCCTGGCTCTCTCCGCCGGGGGACTCAAGAAGGCCTACACGGCCGCGGTCGTCCTGGGAACGTCCCGGAGCTTCTGGGGGAACCTTCCCCTTCCTTTCGATCTCGGGCCTCTGGGTGCGCCGGGAAACGCCCTTTACGCCAAGCCGACATTTCTACTTTCCCTGCCCCTGCGGCTTTCGGGGGGCTCCTGGGGGGGATCCCTCTCCATTCCCCTTCCCCCGGATCCCTGGTTCGCCGGGGCCAAGTTCTACGGCCAGGTCCTCTTCGTGGACCGACCCAGCAACGCCCTGGGGATGGTCTTCTCGGGCGGGGTGGAACTGGACCTGGGGATGACCGCCCCGCCGGTCCAGCTCCTGGGAAACCCCGACCCCTCCAAGCCCTCGGGCTCCCTCAACCGGAGCCTGCCCACGGGCCTGGTGATCCGGTTTACGGGAGTCTTCAACTGAAACCGGGGGGTTCCAAGGGCCATCGCCGCCGCGCCGGCCGGGGAGGAAGGGCGAGGTGATCCTGGGCCTTCACTGGCTGGACCTTCTGGCGGTGGGGCTTTACTTCCTGGGCGTGCTCGCCATCGGGTGGGGAAGCCGCAAGGGGATCCGGGACCAGGAGGACTTCTTCCTCGGCGGGCGGCGCTTCGGGAAGCTGGTCTCGGTCTTTCTGGCCTTCGGGTCGGGCACCAGCTCGGACACGGCGGTGAGCGCCTCGAGGGAGACCTACCGGAGCGGTTTTTCCGGGATCTGGGTCCAGCTCCTCTGGCTCTTCGTGACCCCCTTCTACTGGATCATCGGGCCCTGGTACCGGAGGCTCAGGGTGGTGACCGGGGCGGATTACTTCCGGGAGCGTTTCCAGAGTCCGGCCCTGGAGAGGCTGTACGTGCTTTTCGGGCTGGTCTTCTTCGCCTTCTTCATCGGGCTTGGGCTCACCGCCCTGGGGAAGACGGTGGAGGCGGTCTCGGACGTTCCTTCCCGGGCGGCGGTCCCCGTGATCGCCCTGGTGGTGCTGGTCTACGGGGTCCTGGGGGGATTGAGGGCCGCGGCCTGGACGGATACGCTCCAGGGGATCCTGATCCTGGTCCTCTCGGTCCTGCTCCTGCCCGCAGGCCTGGCCCGGGCGGGCTGGTTCTCGGGGCTCCACGAGAAGGTCCCGGCCGAGATGTTCCGGATCGTGGGCACGGCGGCGACCAGCGACTACACCTGGCATTACGTCCTGGCCCTGATGCTCCTGAACCTGGTGGGCGTGGCGGCCCAGCCCCATATCTTCAGCACCGGCGGAGGGGGGGCCCGGGACGAACTCACCGCCGGGATCGGCCTGGTGGGGGGGAACTTCCTCAAGCGGTTCACCACGATCATGTGGGGGTTCACGGGGTTGGTGGCCTTCGCGCTCTTCGGGAAGGCCGTCACCGACCCGGACCAGGTCTGGGGATACGCAACCCAGCAACTCCTGGGCCCGGGTTTCGTGGGCCTCATGATCGCCTGTCTCCTCGCGGCGGCCATGTCCAGCGCGGATGCCTACATGGTCTCAGGGGGAGCGCTGTTTACGCGCAACCTCTACGAACCCCTCCGGCCGGGCCGGCCGGAGGGGGAATACGTGCTCGTGGGAAGGATCGTCTCGGCCGCCATGATGGCCGCCGGCGCCGCCCTGGCCCTCTACTTCCACGACGTGCTCCGCCTGATCCAGTATGTCTGGAAGGTCCCCGCCATCTTCGGGGCCCTCTTCTGGCTGAGCATCCTCTGGCGGGGGGTGACCAGGGCGGCGGCGATCTGGACGGTTCTCTATTCCTTCGCCGCCGTGGTGGTCCTTCCCGGGTTTCTTCCCCGCCCCGACGGCCTCCCGGGCCAGCCCCTCCTTTGCGCCGCCTGGGGGCTTGGAGTCTCCCCGGACGCACTGGACGCCGCGGGCTGGAGGACCTGGGCCTGCCTGCTGGACGCCCTGGTTCCTTTCCTGTTGCTCTTCGGCGTGAGCCTTTTCACCACCCCTCCGGACAAGGATGCGCTCGACCGGTTCTACGCCAAGTTCCACACCCCCGTCCGCCCCGACCCGGAGGAGGACAGGCGGGCCGTGGAGGCCGCCCTGGCCGACCCGGAAAAGGCCCTGTCCGCGCTCAGGGGAAAGAGATCGGCCTGGGAGTGGGGCCGGCCCCGGGCCGTCACGGTAGTGGGGTTTCTCCTGTGCTTCCTCGCGGCCCTTGGGATCCTCTTGTTTGCCGCCCTCCTCGGGGCCCTGAAGACCCCCTGAAGGGGAAGATCTACCTCCATCAATTGCCCAGGACCAGGTAGACGCCGTTGGAGAAATCCATGCCGAAGGGGGGATTTCTTGTGGGTGCGACCAGGGCCTGGGCGGTGAACTCGAGCCCTTGCAGGGATGGAATCCGGGGAATAGAAAACCCCATCCCCTTCCGGAAGAGGACGGCCGCCGCGGGCTGGAAAGGGTCGAAGTAGAAATGGTTGCAGTTCCAGAGCCAGGGAGGCCGTGAGGGAGGGAAGCCCAGGACGAGAAGGGCGCGGGCCCCTCCGGGAAGGCCGATCAGGGCGGGGAACATGGTTTTTCCCAGGACGGGGTCGGTGAACGTCAAGGCCGGGGGGATTCCACCCCCACCGCAACCATAGCCGAATTCCTGGGCCACGCCTTCCGGAGAGAGACACCACACCTCTCTTCCCACCCGGCCGTCGTCGGCGGTGAAAAAAAGTTTTCCCCGGCAGGAGAGAATCTCCCTGGGGTCGGAGCCTTCCGGTCCTTTCCTGAGGTCCCAGACCATCCGTGTCGTGGCCGGGGTGCCCATGCTCACCCACAATTCCTTTCCGTGGACGCCGTCGTCCGCGCAGAAATAGAACCTGCGTGACCCCAGCCGCACCAGGGGGGAGTATGGAGAGGATCCCCGGCCGGGGCGGATGTCCTTGAGAAGGCGGGTCCCGCCCAGGGTCCCGTCGGTCACCCAGAGTTCAAACCCGTGGATTCCGTCATCGGCCTGGAAAAAACACTTCCCGCAGGCGACCACGTGGGTCCACCCCGGGTCGGAAGAGGCCGGGCCCTTGCGGATGTCTTTGAGGAGGAAAGTCCCCCGGGGTGTTCCGTCGGTTCTCCAGAGCTCGCACCCGGTCTTTCCATCGGAGGCCGAGAACAAGAGGACTCCGTTCAAGACATCCATGAGGTACGGCAGGGAACCCTGTTTCCCCGGGAAGATATCCTTCACGAGGACGGGCTTCCCGCCTGGAAGGTCCATTTTCCAAAGTTCCCACCCGTGGAGAGGATCGGAGGAAGAAAAGAAGAGGGTCTTCCCCAGGACTTTCGGCTCGAAAGGCCTGGACACGCCCGATGAGCCGGGAAGGGAATCCCTGAGGAGGAAGGTCCCCGAGGGGGTCCCATCGCTTCTCCAGACTTCCCTTCCGTGGGGGCCGTCATCGGCGGTGAAAAAGAGCAATCCCCCGGCGGTGACCAGGTCCCTCGGACTGGATCCGATCCTTCCGGGCATGATGTCCTTCAACAGCTTCGTTCCCGCCGGAGTCCCGTCGGTCATCCAGATCTCTTCCCCCCTCAATCCGTCATCGGCGATGAAGAAGAGATTCCTGGCGAGGACGGGCCCAAGCCAGGGGTTGAACAGGGTGATTCCGGGAAGGGTGATTTTCAGGGGAAAGGTCCCGGAGGGACTTCCGTCGCTCTGGAAGATGGAGACCCTCTTGAGGCTTTCGAAGGCTTGGAAAAAATACTTTCCCCTGAGGAAACGGAAGGATCGGGGGTTGGAGGAGGAAGAGGGGAGAATGTCCTTCACCATCCGGGTCCCCGCCTTCGTTCCATCGGAGATCCATGGCTCGATTCCGTGGATTTCGTCGTCGGCCCGAAACCAGAGACTCCCGGCGAGATCGGTCAGGAACAAGGGGTTGGATCCCTTGGAGTAACCGGGGGGGCAGGTAAAGAGATCTGCCAGAAGCTTCGTTCCCTGGGAGGTCCCGTCGCTGATCCAGGGTTCCTTTCCGTGGGGGCCGTCGTCCGCGGCGAAGAGCACGCTTTTTCCGAATGGGACTGCTCCGGATGGATCGGACCCGGACTTGCCGGTTCGGATATCCTTGAGGAGGAAAGTCCCCAAAGAGGTCCCGTCGGTCTTCCAGGCCTCTCTTCCGTGGACTCCGTCGTCGGCGGAAAAGAAAAGGTACCCTCCCGCCGCGCAAAGGGAGGAAGGATTCGAGCTGTTCCAGCCCGGGTTGATGTCCAGAACCAGCCTGGTCCCCCCCGGCGTTCCGTCGCTGGCCCAGAGCTCTTGTCCCCTAAGAGGGAAGCTGCCGGAGAAGAAGATCAGCTTTCCCAGGGTGGCGAATTTCCCCGAAGATGTGGCGCAACTTCCCCAGGTCCTGAGGAGGACCACCGTGCCGCGGGCAGTCCCGTCGCTTTTCCAGAGGGCCCTTCCCTTCGGGTCGTCTCCCCAAAAGAAGAGGAATCCCAGGGCGGAAGTGAGGGATCCCTGGATTCCCTTCATCGGGCCCGGGTAGAGGTCCTTCACCATGCGGGTTCCCCCCGGGGTCCCGTCTGTGCTCCAGAGTTCCTCGCCCGCCGAGGGGGTGGAGGCGCGGAAGTAGACCTTGTTCTTGTGTACCGTGAACTCACTTGGCCGGGATCCGCCCGCGCCGGGAACGATGTCCTTGAGAATCTTCGTTCCGGTCCGGGTTCCGTCGGTTTGCCAGATCTCCCTTCCTCGAGAAGAATCCTCTGCTCCGAAAAGCAGGATGTTTCCCAGGGCGGCGAAAGATGCCGGTGACGAGGACCGGGAGCCCGGGTAGATGTCCTTGAGAAGGACCGTTCGCTTTTGCGTCCCGTCGGTCTTCCAGACCTCCTTCCCGTGGACCGGTTCGGTAGCCGAGAAGAAGAGCGCCCCTTGGAAGGAGAAGAAGTGTTCCGGATTGGAGGAGGCCGATCCCGGTGCGATGTCCTTCACCATGTAGGTTCCAGCGGGGGTTCCGTCGGTCCTCCAGATTTCCCTGCCGTGCACACCGTCGTCGGCGGAAAAGAAAAGCGTCTTGCCGAGCCAGACGAGTTCCAAGGGGTCGCTCGAGGCCGGCCCGGGCCGTATGTCCTTGACAAGCCTTGCCGAGGGGGGCGCGGCCGAGGCGATGTAGAGTTCCCTTCCGGCGGCGGGTGTCCAGGCGGTGAAGAAGGCCCGGCTTCCCAGGGCCGTGAAACCTTGTGGGCTGGAGGGGAAACCGTCCGGCAACTTCGTGTTGATGTCGCGAACCAGGTAGGGGGATTGGGCCGGACATATCCCGGAAAGGAGCCAGAGGAGAGGGATGAGAGCGGAGAAGATCTTCCGGGGTTTCATGTGTGCCTCCTTCCGGCGGGGATGCATCCTATTCTACCGGCGGGAAGGGCCTTGAAAAGGCCGGGGGGCTTGCGGCCC
>JALUZX010000690.1 GCA_027011425.1 Planctomycetota bacterium | reverse complement strand
CTCCTGGCCGGCAAGGCGGCGGTCCTGGATCCTCCCGCGGCGGAGTTCACTCCCTCGGCGACCCTCTCCGTGAAGAACACCCTGGGGCTATCCGGTGGCGAGGAAACACTTCTCTTCAGGCTGGATCCTTCCACGGGCGCATGGGTGGAGGCGGGCAAAGGCCGGGTGGAGGGCAGCGGGGCGAGGATCGATGCTTCGCAAGGAATCACGGGGGGTGGGATCTACCTCTTCGCCGCCGCCCTCCCCTCCACGGCGGGCGCCTACGTTTCTGGCCTGGTGAAGAACCTGGACGGCCTTCCCGTCCAGGGCGCCCTGGTCCAGGGCCCCGAAGGGAGGAGCGCCTTCGTCCTGGCCGACGGGTCCTTCCAGGTCGGCCCCTTCTCCCGGGTCGACGGGGCCGGGAATCCAAGGAAACTTTCTCTCCTGGTCCGTTCCTCCGGGGGATGGACCTCGGAGCGGCTGGCCCACAGCCTCACCATGAACCCCTCGGGAGACACCGGGGCTGGGACCCTGGTGCTGGACGCGGTCCCGGCGGCCGCCTTGTCCGTGGTGGCCGCCTACAGGGGCAGGATCCTTCCCTTCAAGAAGGTCATGGGCGGAACGGGGGATATGGTCCTCCAGGGACGGCTCAACGAGGAGGGATACCTGGAATGGGAGGAGGTCCCCCTGGGCCGGGCCGGGGCGAGGATGAGCTGGATTTCCGGAAGGAAGTGGTATCGCGGGAGCACCCAAAGGGACCTCTCCGCCCGGGACGGTTGGTACGAGGCCCGCCTGCTTACGGCCGAGGGGAACTCCCGGCCCGACAACGTGGATCGCACCCTGGCCGTCCGGGTCCTCGCGGCGGGGGGCGGCGGTCCTTTGCCCGGGACGATCCTCTTTCTGGGCGACGGCCCCGACCCCTTCGCGCTCGGGACCAGCGATTACGACGCCTTCCAGTCCTTCTACGGCGTCAGGGGGCCCCAGAAGATCACGGCCTGCAGGCTCTTCGAGAGGGGAGGGAAGAAATTCCGGTCCGTCGTCACCTTCGACGGCGTGGACAACTCCTTCTTCGACTTTCCCCTCCCCGTGCTTTCCCGGTCCACCGGGTCTTCCTTCGACCCCTTCGGAGTCGTCGAGGGAACCCTCCAGGGGGCGGGCGGAGGAACCCTGGGCGTGGCGGGAAGGCCCAGGCTGGACGAGTGGGACCTGCGCGAGGCCTTCCTGGAAGGCACGGACCCGGGGGCCTCGGTCCCCCTCTTCCAGGGGCCGCCGGGCTTTAGGGCCGGTGTGCCCAGGTGGGGGAGTTTGACCGGCTGGGAGACCGATGCCTCCACGGGGGCCCTGGTCCGGGTGGGATTCCTCCGGGACCTGGCCGTGGAGCCGGGGAAGGCCCTGGAGAAGGATCTTTCCCTGGATCTATCCGCCTCGGCCGTCCTGGACATCCAGGGCCCCGAAGCTTCCCGGGATCCCTCTCTTCCCCCTTCCAATTTCCTGTGTGACCTGGGAATCCTGCTTCCGGGAGACCAGGCCCTCCTTGTGAAAGAGGACCTGGTTCCCCAGCTCCAGGGCACATCCCTTCGGCTCCAGGCGCCTCCTATGTCAGGATTCCCCAAGGGCGCCTCCTACCTGGTGGAAGTGGAGGTTTCCGGTTCCTCCGGGGGGATGGAACGGACCCAGAAGGTCCTGGCCAAGGGGGAAACCCCGGCCCTGACCGCTCCCTTCCTTGCCCTTCCGGCGCTCACCAAGCCCGCACCGGGGGCCCTGGTGGGGGA
>JALUZX010000689.1 GCA_027011425.1 Planctomycetota bacterium | reverse complement strand
CCAGGACCCCCAGGTGATTCCCTACCCCCGGAAACCACCCCGGGCCGACGTCCGGCGGCCCCTACGACGGCAAGGTCAGGTCAGGAAGATGTCCTTCAACCACTGGATGGTGGTCTTCCGGCCCAGGTCGGCGATGGCGTCGGTGAGGGGAATGTCCTTGGGGCAGGCCTGGATGCAGTTCTGGGCGTTGCCGCAATCGGTGATTCCCCCGTCTCCCATGATGGCATGGAGCCGCTCTTCCGCCTGGAGCTTCCCCGTGGGGTTGTGGACCGTCTTGTGGACCTGGCCCAGGGGGGCGGGACCGATGAAGGCCGACCCCGGGTGGAACTGGGGGCAGACTTCCATGCAGCACCCGCAGGTCATGCACCGGGCGAACTCGTAGGTTTTCTGCCAATCTTTCTGGGAGATCCTGGGGCCTCCCTCGTGGATGTCCCAGCTCCCGTCGATGTCCACCCAGGCCTTCACCTGGAGCAGGGCCTGGAACATCTTCTCCCGGTCCACCTGGAGATCGCGGACCACGGGAAACTTGGTCAAGGGCTCCAGGACGATGGGCTGGGGCAGAGAATCCACCAGGGTTGAGCAGGCCTGCCGGGGAAATCCGTTGATCAGCATGGTGCAGGCCCCGCAGACCTCTTCCATGCAGTTGGAGTCCCACACCACGGGGCGGACCCTCTCTCCCTGGATGTTCACCGGGTTGCGCCGGATCTCCATGAGCGACGAGACCACGTTGTGCTTGGGGGCCCAGGGGATCTCGAACTCCTCCCAGTAGGGGGAGGCGTCGGGGCCGTCCTGGCGCTTGATCTTGAAACGGATCGTCTTCTTGTCCATCTGGCTTCTCCCTTCGCCCTACCTGTAGTCCCTGGGATGTTCCGGCGGATACAGGGAGGTATCCACTTCCTCGTAGGAGATCTCCGGCCCGTCCGGGGTGTGTCTGGCCACGGTGGTCTTGAGCCACTTCTCGTTGTTGGCCTTCCACTTCCTCAGGTAGTCCTCGAACTCCGGGTCCCCTTCCTTGGCGTCGGGCATCTTGAGTTCGAACTCCGGCTTGTAATGGGACCCCCGGCACTCGTCGCGCATGAGGGCGCTCTTGGTGATCACCTGGGCCAGAACGACCATGTCCATGACCTGGCGGGCCTCCTGGAGGGAGGTGTTGAACTTGCGGGACTTGTCGTCCAGGGCGATCTTCTTCGTCCTCTCCTCCAGCTCCTTGAGCTTTTCCAGGGTCGCCTCGAGCTTGTCGTTGTGCCGGACCACAGAGACGTTGGCCAGCATGATCTCCCCCAGCTCCTTGTGGAGCACGAAGGGGTTCTCCCCTTCCGTCCGGGAGAGGATCTCCTCGTTGATCTTCTCCTGCTCGGAGCGGGCCGACTCGAAGAGCTTGGGATCCTTCTCCCGGGCCAGTCCTTTGCGGCCCGCCAGGTAGGCGGGCACGGAATCGCCCATGATGAAGCCGTCCACGGAGCCCGACAGCAGGGAGTTGGCGCCCAGCCGGTTCGCCCCGTGGTAGGCGTAGTTGCACTCCCCGGCGGCGAAGAGCCCCTTGACCCGGGTCATCATGTTCCGCGGGCTCCCCCACTTGAGTCCGCCCGTCTCCGGGTCCTTCTCGAAGTCCGTCCAGAGCCCCCCCATGGAGTAGTGCATGGAGGGGAAGATCTTCATGGGATGGTTCCTTGGGTCCTCGCCCACGAATTTCTCGTAGAGTTCCATGATTCCGCCCAGGCGGAAATCCAGGAACTCCCGCGGCAGGTGGGTGAGGTCCAGGTAAACCAGGTCCTGGTTCTTGCCGGTCTTGGGATCGTAGATCCCCATCCCCATCTCCTTGACGACCTTCCAGATAGCCCGGGAGGCCACGTCCCTGGGGACGGTGTTGCCGTAGGCCGGATACCACTCCTCGAGGAAGTAGAACCGGTCTTCCTCGGGGACGTCCCGCCCGGCCCGGGTCTCCTTGGGGTCCTTGGGGACCCAGACCCGGCCGCCTTCGCCGCGGCAGGCCTCGGACATGAGGCGGTTCTTGTCGTCGCCGGGGATGGCCGTGGGATGGATCTGGATGAACTCGCCGTTGGCGTAATCGGCCCCCACCTGGTAGGCCCGGCTCGTCCCGGCGCCGGTGGAGTTGGTGGACATGGTGGAACGGCCGAAGATCTGGCCCAGCCCGCCCGTGGCCACCACCACGGCGTCGGCCGGGAAGGAGTGGACCGTGGAGTCCATGAGGTTCATGGCGGTCACGCCGCAACAAGTCCCCTCTTCGTCCAGGACGAAGGAGAGGACCTCCCACCACTCGTATTTCTTGACCGTGCCCTTCGCCTCGTGGGCCCGGACCTGCTCGTCCAGGCCGTAGAGGAGCTGCTGGCCCGTCGTGGCACCGGCGAAGACGGTCCGGGCGTTCTTCACCCCGCCGAAATAACGGAGGTCCAGGACCCCCTCGGGGGTCCTGCTGAAGACCACCCCCATCCGGTCGTAGGCCCGGACGATCCCGGGAGCGATGTCCGCCAGGGTCAAACAGGGGGGTTGGTTGGGCAGGTAGGCGCCGCCCTTGACGGTGTCCACGAAGTGCTGCCACTTGGTGTCCCGCTCCCCCTTGGTGTCCATGCAGGCGTTGATGCCGCCCTGGGCGCAGGCCGTGTGGGAACGCTTGACCGGAAAGAGGGAGAAGAGATCCACAGGGTAGCCCTTCTCGGCGAGCCTCATCGTGGCGAACAGCCCCGCCACGCCCCCGCCGACGACCACCACGCGCTGGTTGATCTTTTTCTTTGCCATTCTTCTCTATCCTTTTCTCCTTCTCATCCGCCCATGGCGCCCGCCACGTGGGTGGCGGGAGGAAGAGCGGCGAACCCGTAGAGGGCCACGCCACCCAGGAAGACCAGGACCAGGAACACCAGCACCGCGAAGGCAGTGGAGATCTTCTGGGACCTGGGGCCGATGGTGACCCCCCAGGTGATGCCCACCAGCCAAAGACCATTGGCGAAGTGGAAGGCCGAGGCCAGGACCCCCACGATGTAGAGGGCCAGGCCGAAGCCGTTCTGGAGATAGTCGTGGAGGACCTTGAAGACCTCGTCCGGGGCCCAGGCCAGGTCCGAGCCGTGGCCCGCCAGACGCATCCTGTAGACGTGGGCGATCAGGAAGAGGAACACCAAAATCCCCGTCCAGCGCTGGAGGGTGTACATCCAATTCCGGAAGAACCCGTATCCCGGCTTGAGGACGTTGTTCTTCCCCTTCCACCAGATCACCAGGCCGTAGATCCCGTGGAGGAGCAGGGGAAGGAAGATGAAGAGGATCTCCACGGCGTTCAGAAAGGCCCGGCTGGGGTGGAGACTCTCGATGGATTTCACCACCTGGGCGAAAGTGAAGGTCTCCCCCAGGCTCTCATGCCCCTCCATCACGGCCTTGGAGTTCATGAAGAGGTGGAAGCACAGGAAGAGGCCCACGGGAATCACCCCCAGGAGGGAATGGACCTTCCTGAGAAGGAAGTGGCTGTCCAGCGGGGGAGGTTTTTTCATCGACCGACCTCCATGAGAAAAACAAGGACGAAAGGGCTGGCCGCCAGGCCAGGATCAAGGTTTCCTCGGAAAAAGCCTTTCCTTGAAGGAAAGGCCCCTGCAAAAAAGCCCCGGCCGGAAGGAACCGAACCAAACCCTACCGGGGCCTTGGTTCCAACGGGGGCGCGCCCCCTGGAGTTTCAGCTTCCATCTTTTACTCCTGCGGCGGAGAAAAAGAAGGGAAAACAAGGGTCGGCTCGAACCGTTCCCGAACAGGCAGGAGGAGAATCCCACTTTCCCTGGGAGATCCACGGCTAGAAGGCCTCCAAGGAGGCCGGGAAGGAACCATGCAGGAAAACACGGCGGCAATCGTTGGATTCGGCACCATGGGCCGGGGCCTGGCCCGCACCCTGGCGGGAGCGGGGATCGAAGTCCTGGTAATGGACAGAAGCCCGGAGAAGGCACGGGAATCCTTGAAGCTCCTGGAGGCGGCCCTGGACCAGGAGATCGCCCGTTGGGGCATCACCCAGTCGGAGAAGAAGGCCATCCTCTCCCGGATCAAGATCGTCGAGAAGATCGAGGACCTTGCGGACGTCCCCTATGTCTTCGAGGCCGTGGCCGACGAGAGGGAACTCAAGCGGGGGGTCTTCTGGGGCCTGGACCAGGTCTGCCCCCCCGAGACCATCCTCATCACCAACACATCCACCCTTTCGGTCTCCGACCTGGCCGAGGCCACGAGAAGGCCCGACAAGGTGATCGGGATGCACTTCCAGAACCCGGTCCACAAGATGAAGCTCGTGGAGATCGTCCGGGGCCTGAAGACCTCCGACGCCACCTTGAAGAAAGTCATGGGCCTGGCCGAGGCCCTGGGAAAGACGGGCATCGAAGTCTATGAGTCCCCCGGGTACGTCACTACCCGGATCATCCTCCCCTTGATCAACGAGGCCATCTGCGTGGTCTTCGAAGGGGTCGCCTCGGCGGAGGACGTGGACCGCTCGATGATTCTGGGATTCGGATTCGAGGTGGGCCCCCTCACCCTGGCGGACCGGATGGGCCTGGACGAAGTCCAGCGCTGGAACCGGCACCTCTACAACGAGACAGGGGACCACAAGTTCCTGCCCTGCGCCCTGCTGAGAAAGATGATCCGCGAGAACAAGCTGGGCGTGAAAACGGGCGAGGGATTCTTCCAATACGACGAGCGGGGCAGAAAGATCCAGGGAGGCGGAAAATGAAGGTCCTCGTGCTCAACTGCGGCAGTTCCTCCGTAAAAGCCCAGCTCATCGAGACGGACCTGGACCTCATGGAGAAAGGCGAGGAGCGCACCCTGGCCAGGACCTCCGTGGAGCGGATCGGGATGAGCGCCTCCATCGTCAAGTACCGGCCCGCCGGCAAGGAGCCTTTCCAGGACACCCTGGAGATCCTGGAACACCGAAAGGCCATCGACATCATCCTGAAGTTGCTTTCCGACAAGGAAAGGGGGGTCATCGAATCGGTGGACGAAATCCAGGCCTGCGGCCACCGGATGGTGCACGGCGGGGAGAAATTCACCGCCTCCACTATCATCACCCCTGAAGTCATGGCGGAGATCCACGAGTGCTCCGAACTCGCCCCCCTGCACAACCCCCACAACCTGAGGGGATACAGGGCCGCCCGGGAATACTTGAAAGACATCCCCCACGCGGCGGTCTTCGACACGGCCTTCCACATGACCATGGAGCCCAGGGCCTATCTCTACGGATTGCCCTACGTCTTCTACAAGGAGAAGCGAATCCGCCGTTACGGCTTCCACGGGACCTCCCACCGCTACGTGTCGCGAAGGCTGGCCCGGCGGGTGGGCAAACCCAGGGAGGAGATGAAGATCGTCACCTGCCACCTGGGCAACGGCGCCTCCATGGCCGCCGTGGACCGGGGGAAATCGGTGGACACCACGATGGGATTCACCCCCCTGGAGGGCCTGCTCATGGGAACCCGGTGCGGGGACATGGACCCGGCGGTGATTCTCTACATCATGGGCAAAGAAGAACTCACCCTGGCGGAGGCCAACACATTGATGAACAAGCACAGCGGCCTCTACGGGATCAGCGGGGTCTCCCACGACATGAGGGAACTCCACAAGGCCGCCGCCGGGGGCAACGAACGGGCCCGGATCGCCCTGGAAGTCTTCGCCTACAGGATCAAGAAATATATCGGCGCCTACGCCGCCGCCATGGGAGGGCTCGACGCCCTGGTCTTCACCGGGGGCATCGGCGAAAACGACGACCAGGCCCGGGCCATGGCCCTGGAAGGCCTGGATTTCCTGGGAATACGACTGGACCCGGATCGCAACCGGGAGACCGCCGGGGGCAAGGAAGGCCCCATTTCCACCCCCGATTCCAGGGTCCAAGTCTGGGTAATCCCCACCAACGAAGAGCTGGTCATCGCCCGGGACACGGTCAAGCTAGTGAGAGGGGCGAAGGGCTGAGGAGGGGGGAAGGGGGCCAGAAAACCCTCTAGATAGGGAGAAAAAAATCGTTTTTCCCTTTTTTACTTCCTTGAAATCTCCCCCGAACCCTTTACTTTTGGCCTACAGTTGGATCATATTGGGATCCGACGAGTTCCTGCGTTGCAACCTGGTTTCTTTTCTTTCAAGACAGGAGGAAGCTAATCATGCGAAAGATTGCGACTCTGGCCCTGGTGGCCGCCCTTTGCCTGGTCCTGACCGGCTGTATGACCGGTCCCTACCAGCTCTACCGGTCGGTGGACAACTGGCACAACAACTTCTACGCCCAGCAGCCCATTCTGGCCGCCGTCCTGAGCCCCTTCATCTGGATCGGCGCAGGAGTCGCGGGTTTCGTGGACGAAATCACCGACAACATGTACTACTTCTGGGTCGAGGACATCTGGGCCGGAAAGGGCACCAACTACAAGTGGTCCAACAAGGAGGGCGGAAGGGCCTGCCTTGGGAACGTCTTCGAAGGCGCTTCCTTCATGAGGGTCACCGCTCAGTAACTTCCTGACCTCGAC
>JALUZX010000688.1 GCA_027011425.1 Planctomycetota bacterium | reverse complement strand
CTTCCGGAAGGGCCGGGAGGAGCGGGCGGACCTCCTGGTGCGGGAGGGGAAGGTCACGAGGATCGGGGACTTTCCTCCGCCCAAGGGGGTGGAGGTCCTGGACGCCTCGGGTCTTCTGGTCCTGCCGGGGGGGATCGACAACCACGTCCACTTCCGGGAACCGGGGATGGAGGAGAAGGAGGGGTATTTCACGGGAACCCGGGGCGCCCTCCACGGGGGGGTGACCTGCGTGTTGGAGGTGCAGAACAATCCCCCCCTCCTTGTGGACCGGTCTTCCTGCAGGGCCAAGCTGGAGATCGTGGGGAAGAAGGCCTGGATCGATTTCGGCATCTACGGGAACCTGGTCCCCGCCGCGCTGGAGAGGCTCCCGGAGATGGCCCCCTATTGCGCGGCCTTCAAGCTTTTCGCCGGAGGTTCCACGGGGATGACCGCCGCCGGGGACTACGGCTCCATTCGAACGTTGCTCCAAGGCGCGGCCCGGGCCGGGGTCCAGGTCGTGGCCCACTGCGAGGACCCGGGAATCCTGGCCGCCGCCCCGCCGGCCGGGGAGTTGGGCCCCCAGGAGCACGGCGCCAGGGCCAGGCCTCCCGTGGCGGAGTGGGTGAGCGTGGCGGCTCTCCTGGAACTGGTCCGGGAGACGGGGGTGGATCTCCATGTCTTCCACCTCTCCACGGCGAGAGGAGTGGAACTGGTGGAGGCGGCCCGGGAGGAGGGTCTCTCCGTTTCGGCCTCCACCTGTCCCCACTACCTCTATTTCGAGGCGGGCGACGCGAAAGACCTGGGCAACCTCCTCAAGGTGAACCCCGGAATCCACGGGCCCCGGGACCGGGAGGCCCTGAGAAAGGCCCTGGCCTCGGGGGCGATCCAGGCCTGGTCCACGGACCACGCGCCTCATTTCAGGGAGGAGAAGGAAAGGCCCTACGCCCAGGCCCCTTCGGGAATCCCCTCGGTGGATCTCTTCTGGCCCCTCCTGTTGGACCTGGTGAACCAGGGGGTCCTGGACATGGAGCGGGCCGTGGACGCCGCCGCCGGGGCGCCGGCCCGGATCCATGGATTGAAAGAGAAAGGTTCCCTGGATTTGGGGAAGGACGGGGACCTGGCCCTTGTCGAACCGGGCCTGGAGCGCCGGGTCCTAGCGGCCGAACTGCCCTCCCGGGCCGACTACAGCCCTTACGAGGGAAGGGTCCTCCGGGGGTGGCCCGTGGCGACGGTCCTGCGGGGCCGGGTGGCCTTCCGGCGGGAAGCCGGGGGGGAACCGGCCTTTTCCAAGGAGCCCTTTGGAAGGCCCCTGAAAAACGGGAGTTCCGTGAAATGAAATGGAACCGTGTCCTCTCCTTGTCCGCGGCGGCGGCCGCGGTGTTCATGCTCTCTTGCGGAAACGAGAAGGCCGAGGAAGCGGCGAAGCTCGTAGAGCAGGCCCGGGCCCTGCAAGCCTCGGGGGAGGGAAACCGGAAGGACAACCTCCAGAAGTGCCGGGTCCTCTTGAAGAAGGCCCTGGCCCTGGATCCCGGCAGGGACGACGCCAAGGGGCTCCTTGCCCGGGTTCTCCTGGAGGGGGGTGAATACGGAAAGGCCCTCTCCCTCGCCCAGGACCTTCCCTTCCCCACACCCGAGGACTCCCTCACCATGGCCCTTTCCGCGGCCTTTCTCTACAAGCTCAAGGGCGATCCCACTCTCGCGGAAAAGGCTCTTCTCGGGCTCCAGGGGGCGGGGGATCGCGCCACACCGCAAGCGCGCTTCAAGGTGGCCCGGGCCCTCTTGGAGGGGCCCGGTGAGGAGGGGCACCGCAAGGGCATCAGGCTCCTGGAGGAGCTGGTGAAGGAGGAGAAGAACCCTCCTTCCACGTGGGAGGCCATGCTTGGGGTGGCCCTTTTCCGGGCCGGGATGAAAAAGGACGCGGCGGTCCACCTGGAGAAGGCCTTGAAGGATCCCGATCTCCCGGAAAAGGAGACCCTGAAGAAGCTCCTGGAGGCCTGCAGGTAGGGGGCTTTCCTTGACCCAACGGGAGGGGTAGGGGGAGAATCGACCTCTTTACGGCCCATTCTCCCGGTTCTCCAGGAGGTCTTCGTGCAAGAAAAGAACGGCCTCGGCGCCCGTCTCGCCATGATCGCCGCCCTTCCCTTCAACTTCTGGATCTCCAACTTCATGGAGATCCTGGAGCGACTCGCCTTCTTCAGCACCCGGGCTATCGCGCCCCTCTACCTGGTGGTGGGTGCCTACCGGGGGGGGCTGGGACTCTCCTACACAGAGAAAAGCGTGATCTTTACGGTGTGGGCCCTCATCCAGTGCCTGGTGCCCATGGTGAGCGGCGGCTACACGGAGCGCTACGGCTACAGGAAGAGCCTGGCCGTGGCCTTCCTGATCAACATCTGCGGATATTCTCTCATGGGCCTCTCCAGCGGGTTCTGGAGCTTCTTCGCCGCCGGCTCCCTGGTGGGGCTCGGGACGGCCGTCTTCAAGCCTCCCGTCCAGGGGACCATCGCCAGGACCACCAATCCTTCCAACTCCTCCGTGGCCTGGGGAGTTTTCTACATGGTTGTGAACATCGGGGGGTTCATCGCCCCCATTCTCGCCGCCTCCGTTCGGGGAGACACCCATTTCCGTTATGTCTTCTTCGTGGCCGCCTTCGTCACGGCCTTGAACTTCATCCCCGCCTTCCTTCTCTACCAGGAACCGGAGAAGAGGGAGGCCCCAGGGGAGGACGGGCTCTCCAAGGGGCCCCTGGATGTCTTTCTCGACTCCATGGGCACCATGCTCAATGATGCCCACCTGGTGGTCTTCCTCCTCATCTTCTCGGGCTTCTGGTTCATGTTCATGCAGCTCTTCGACACCTTCCCGAACTTCGTGGACGAGTGGATGAACACCAAGGACGTGGCCCCCTATTTCCGGGCCATTCCCCTGGTGGGGAAGGGGACGGTCTACGAGGCCCCCAAGCTGGAGAGGGTGGACCTGGCCAAGGTCCTTCCCGATTGGGGCAAGGATTTCCAGGTTCCATTGAAGAGAAAGGGCGTGAAGGTCCAAATGGCGGTCCAGGGGAAACCCATCGTTCTCGCCCTGAAGAGGGACGTGAAGTCCCTGGCGAAGCACATGGTGAAGAGCGCCGCCGCGGCCCTTTCCGGAAAGGGGGCGGTCCGGCTCTCGGCCTCGGTGGGCAAGGCCGGCGATGTCTTCCTCTCGGTCTCTCTTCCCCCCGGGGCTCCCCAGGGGAAGCTCCTGCCCTCCATCCTGGACCCCAAGGCCCTGGAGGGCCTGGAAAAGACCGAAGCAGTAGGGGGGAAAAAGAAAGGGGAAGCCGAGATCAAGGCCGCGACCCTCTGGAGTTCTCTCTACCTGGCCAGGGTGATCGCCCTGGAGAACGGATTTCCCTTTGGCGTCAAGGCCGCGGGCGAGCAGGGAGAGGTCCTTTCCGCCGGCCTCGGGAAGGCCCTGGCGCCCTTGAAGAAAGGGGAGAAGGCGGGCTCCATGCCGGCGCGGGTCCGGAAGGTCCACCTGAGGGAGGACCGGGTGGGCCAGACCAAGGCCGAAATGATCATGAACATCGACACCTTCTCCATCATCGTCTTCATGATTCCCATTGCGGCCTTCACCGGGCTCCTTCCCCCAATGGCGGCCCTCATCCTGGGAATGATCATCTCCCTGGTGGGCTTCATGGGCGCAGGATTCTCCCCCAACGGTTCCCTGGCCTGTCTCATGATCTTCGTCTTCTCCGTGGGCGAGATGACCTGCTCCCCCAAGTTCAGCGAGTTCATCGGGCTCATCGCTCCGCCCGACAAGAAGGCCCTCTACATGGGCTATTCGAATATGCCCTTCGCCATCGGCTGGGCCGGGGGCAACCTCCTGGCAGGCCCCCTCTTCGACGCCTTGAGCAAGAAGGCGAGCCTGGCCCGGGAATACCTGGCGGCCCAGTTCCACTTTCCCAGGGGCCTGCTGGAGCACGCCGACCCCCAGGCCATGCTCCCCTTGATCACCGAGAAGAAGGGCTTTTCCCACTCGGACCAGGTGACCCGCCTCCTCTGGGACACCTACGATCCCCAGAAATTCTGGATCTACATGGGGGCCGTGGGCCTGGTCTCCATCCTCGGGATCGTCTGGTTCTACTTCCACGCCAGGAAGAGCGGCTGGGGCGAGGTGGAGGGGTGATGCTCCCCGTCCAGGCCGGTATGCTCGACTCTCCTCCCCCGCGGTGGGGGAGGGGCTTTCCCCAGCCTTCAAGGAGGCGGCCGTGATCCGCGAGAAGATTCAGCAGACCCTCCAACTCCTTCCCGAATTCGACCTGGACATGTGGCTCATCTTCGTGAGGGAGAGCGCCGCCATGGCCGATCCGGCCATGGAACTCGTGGTGGGGACCCATTGCACATGGCAGTCCGCCTTTGCATATACGAGGGATGGGAAGGCTGTGGCGATCGTGGGAAACCTGGACAAGACCAAGTTCGAGGAGCTGGGGGTCTTCACGGAGGTGCGCTCCTACGTGACGGGCATAGGCGAGGAGCTGAGAAGGCTCTTCGACGAGGTGAAGCCCAAGCGTTTCGCCTTGAACGTATCCACCAACGACTACATGTCCGACGGGTTGACCTGCGGGATGTATCGGCTCCTGGAGCGCTACCTGGAGGGAACGGAGTGGATGGGGAGATGGGTCTCCTCGGAGGGCCTGATCGCGGCCCTCAGGGGGAGGAAGACGAAGGCGGAACAGAAAAGGATCCAGGCGGCCATCGATCTCACCGAGGAGATCTTCGACAAGGTCACGGAGATGCTCCGGCCCGGGCTCAGCGAGAAGGACGTGGCGGCCTTCATCCTGAATCTCGTGGACGAGGCAGGGGTGGAGACGGCCTGGGACCGTTCCGAGTGCCCGGCGGTCTTCACGGGCCCCGACTCGGCGGGCGCCCACTGCGGCCCCACGGACCGGAAGATCGAGCCGGGCCACGTGATGAACATCGATTTCGGCGTAAAGAAAGACGGCTTCTGCTCGGACCTCCAGAGGACCTGGTATTTTCTGAGGCCGGGAGAGACCAGGGCCCCCGAGGAGGTCCGGAAGGCCTTCGACACCATCGTGGAGTCCATCCGGCTCGGCGCCGAAAAGATCCGGCCGGGCATGACGGGCCTGGAGGTGGACACCCTGGTCCGGACCTATATTACGGACAAGGGATATCCCGAGTATCCCCACGCCACGGGCCACCAGGTGGGCCGGTCCACCCACGACGGCGCCGCCCTCCTCGCACCGGAGTGGGAGCGCTACGGCGAGATCCCACGCATGAAGATCGAGGAGAACCAGGTCTACACCATCGAGCCCAGGATCACCGTGGAGGGCTTCGGGGTCGCCACCCTGGAGGACATCATCGTCGTCACCCCCAATGGCGGCCGCTTCCTCTCCCACCCCCAGAGGGAGATCTGGTACGTCCAGTGAGGATCAAAGGGAGCTTCCTTTTTTTCTTTTCCCTCCTCCTTAGCGCTTCCCCCGCGGCGCCGGGGGAACCTCCCGCCAAAGGCCTGGATCCAGGGGCGGGAAAGAAACTGGCCGTCTTGCTCCGGAGGGAAAGGGCGGCCCGTGGGATCCCGGGGCTTTCGGCGGCGGTCCTCCGGAAGGGGAAGGTGGCCTGGAAGAGGGGCTTTGGCCTGGCCGACGTGGAGAACGGGGTCCCCGTCACTCCCCGGACGGTCTTCCGGATCGCCTCCATCTCCAAGAGCCTCACGGCCGTAGCCCTGTTGCGGCTGTGGGAGAAGGGGAAGATCGACCTGGACGCGGACATCCGGCGTTACGTCCCCTCCTTTCCCAAAAAACGCTGGACCGTCACCCCTCGCCTGCTTCTCGGCCACCTGGGGGGGGTCCGCCACTACAAGAGGGGGGAGATCTTCCTGGCAAGGCATTTCAAGGATCTTCCTTCCACCCTGGCCCTCTTCGAGAAGGACCCCCTCCTTTTCGAACCCGGGACCAGGTATTCCTACACCACCTACGGCTTCAGCCTCCTGGGCCGGGCCGTGGAGACCGCCTCGGGAGAGCCCTATTTCCAGGCCCTCTGGGACCTGGTGCTGGAGCCATCGGGCATGTTCCGGACCTTCCTGGACGACCAGCAGGCCCTGATCTCCGCGCGGGCCAGGGGCTACAGGCGGGACAAGTCGGGGCGGCTGTGGAACTGCCGGCTCGCCGATACCTCCAACAAGGTCCCCGGCGGGGGGTTGGTCGCGACGGCGGAGGACCTGGCCCGTTTCGCCGGGGCCTTGCTGGCGGGAAGACTTCTTTCCAAGGCCGCCCTCGAGGAGGCCTGGACCTCCCAGAAGACCAGGGACGGAAAGGAGACGGGCTACGGGATGGGCTTTCGGGTGAAAACCTGGAAGGGCCGAAAGGAAGTGGGCCACACAGGCGGCCAGCCCGGGACCAGCACGGTGCTCTACATCCTTCCCCGGAAAAAGACGGCCGTCGTCCTTCTCGCGAACCTGGAGGGGATCGACCTCTGGAGCCTGGCCCGCCGGACAGCCCTGTCTTTGGG
>JALUZX010000687.1 GCA_027011425.1 Planctomycetota bacterium | reverse complement strand
GGGCCAGGAAGGCCCAGTCTTCACTTTTCATGTGCCGTTCCCTCAGAGAAGGGATCGAGCCATGGAATCCCCGGGAAAGCATGGCCGAGTGGATCCGTTCGGCCCGGTCCAGGGTGCGCAGGAAGAGGTTTCCGATGATGCCCGCCGCGGACCGCCAGGTGGGCTTCCCCCCGGCCCGGGCCGCCCGGGCTCTTCCCATCCGGGCGGTCTCTTCGAGAAGGAGGGCGAGGTAGCGCCAGAGGAAGAGAAGCACTGCGGCCAGGGGGGCGGGAAGGCCGGCCCTCCGGGTGGCCCGGACGATTTCGGCGAAGGGGATGGCAGCCGTCAGGGCCAGGGCGGACCCCACGCAGATCAGGAACCGGACCAGGATTCCGGCGAAGGAAATCCATCCTCCGGGGAGCACGGCGCCCAGGCCCAGGTTTCTGGGAAGGGTGTCGAGGAAAGGATTGGCCGCTCCCACCAGGACCGCCAGGGGCATGAGAAAGAAGGTGCGCCGGACCACGGCGCCCGCCTTGGCCGGGGCTTGGGCCAGGAGGAAAAGAGGGAAGAGGAGGTAGGGGAAAAGAGGAAGGAGGTCGTATTTGCCGAAAGAGACGGCGCTGAAGATCACGGCCAGGAGAGCCAAGAAACCCGCCAGGGGATCCAGGCCCGTTTCCTCCCCGCCTTCGCGGGCGGGGAGGGATGCCAGGGAAGGCGGAAGATTCTCCAGGGCTGGGTTCAACGGTGTTCTTCTCTTTTCTTCTTCCTCCCGCGCAGGAGGAGCCAGAGGCCTCCCGTGACGGCCAGGAAGGTCAACAAGGCCCCAAGGATGCCCGAAAGGCTGGTCCACTTGTAGTCGGGAAGGAAAGAGAGGGCGTCCTGGATCTTATGGGCCGCCTGGTGGAACCAGGTCCGGTAGGCGGCGGCCCTTTGTTCGGTCCAGCCCATCTGGGTTAGGGCGTGCTCCAATCCGTCCTTGAGGGGAGATGCATAGAGGGAAAGGAATCCCCCGACGAACAAGGTCAGGACCCCCAGGCCGATCTCCAGTTTTCCGATCCCGCGTTTTTCTTCCACCAGGGAGGGCCGGGCCTTGGCCAGGTAGGCCACGACGCCGAAAGTGATGAGTGCCTCTCCGACTCCGATCAGGCAGTGGATGCCCACCATGAGCTGGAGAAAGCGAGTGAAGGTGAGATCCACCCTTCCCGAGAGGGTGGTTTCCACCACCACCATCACCGAACCGGCTACTACGGAGATCCAGGCGGCCACGGCGGCGCTCCAGGATTTCCGGGAAGGACCGGGGGTGGAGCCTGCCAGGAGGCGGTAGACCCACCACCCTCCCAGGGCGCCTACGAGCCCCATGTTGAAGAAGTTGCACCCCAGGGCCAGGACGCCTCCGTCGCCGAAGACCAGGGCCTGGAGGAGCAGGACGGCGGCCATGCAGATCATGGCCCGGGTGGGCCCGAGGAGGACCGCCAAGAGGAGGCTTCCCACGAAGTGACCCGAACTCCCCGTGCCGGGGATCTTGAAGTTCACCATCTGGGCGGCGAACACGAAGGCTGCAAGCACGCCGGTTAGGGGAAGGCGGCTCTCCTCTCCTTCTTCCTTGGCGACCTTTCGGGAGGAAATCCCGACGGCCAGGGCGGAGACCCCCAGGAAGACCAGGGCCACCTGGGGGCTCAAAAGGGAATCTTCCATGTGCATGGCAGGCCTCCCTTCGGTGCCACGAACCTGGAAAAGATAACATCTATCCCGGTTCGGCCCAAGGGGAGGGGGCGGGAGG
>JALUZX010000686.1 GCA_027011425.1 Planctomycetota bacterium | reverse complement strand
TGCCCACGTTCACGCCGGGGCGGACGCCGGCGTTGAAGAGGCCCGACTCCAGGAAGATCTGGCCGTCGGTGATGGAGATCACGTTGGTGGGGATATAGGCCGAGACGTCTCCCTCCTGGGTCTCCACCACGGGAAGGGCAGTGAGCGACCCGCCTCCCCTGGCGTCGGAGAGCTTGGCCGCCCGCTCGAGAAGCCTGGAGTGGAGGTTGAAGATGTCCCCCGGGAAGGCCTCACGCCCCGGCGGGCGCCGGAGCAGGAGCATGACCTGCCTGTAGGCGACGGCCTGCTTGTAGAGATCGTCGTACATGATCACCACGTGGCGCCCTTCGTCGCGGAGCCTCTCCCCCATGGCCGCCCCGGCGTAAGGGGCGATGAACTGCATGGAGGCCTCCTGGGAGGCCGGCGCGGAGACCACGATGGTGTAGTCCATGGCGCCGTATTCGGTGAGCTTTTCCACCACGGACTTCACGGTGGACTGCTTCTGGCCCACGGCCACGTAGATGCAGATCACCTGGTTGGGATCGTTGGGATCCCCGCCGCCCGTGCTCTTCTGGTTGAGGATGGTGTCCAGAAGAAGGGCCGTCTTCCCCGTCTGCCGGTCGCCGATGATGAGTTCCCGCTGGCCCCGGCCGATGGGGATCATGGAGTCGATGGCCTTGATGCCCGTCTGGAGGGGCTCCTTCACGGGCTGGCGCTCGGGCACGGAAGGCGCGCGCCCCTCGATGGGCCGCAGGTCTTCCTCGGTCCAGGGCACGGGGCCCTTGCCGTCCAGGGGACGCCCCAGGGAGTCCACCACCCGGCCGCAGAGCTGGAGCCCCGTGGGCACCGAGATGATCCGGCCCGTGGTGCGGACCGTGTCCCCTTCCTTGACGCTCGCCGCCTCGCCGAGCAACACGGCCCCCACGTTGTCTTCCTCCAGGTTCAGGGCCACGCCCATCACCTCGTTGGGGAACTCCAAGAGCTCGGACATCATGCAGTCGTCCAGGCCGTAGATACGCGCCACACCGTCACCCACCTGGAGGACGGTGCCCACGCTGCTCATGGATGTCCCCCCTTCGAACCCCTCGATCTCGTTTTTGAGGACCGAGGTCACTTCAGAGGGTTTCAGGTCCGCCATTTCGATTCCAATCTCCTTGGGTCAAAGAGGCACGCCCAAAAGCCGCCTCCGCAACGCTTCCAGCCGCCCCGCCGCGCTGGAGTCGTAAAGCCTCCCCGCCACCCGGACCCGGGCGCCGGCGATCAATTCCGGACTCTCCCGGACCTCCAGGATCACTTTCTTCTTTCCCAGGGCGCCGGCCATGGCACGGGAGAGCCGTTCCACTTCCTCCTCCGAAAGGGGCCGGGCCGCTTCCACCACCCCTTCCACGGCTCCCTGGGCTTCCAGGTGGAGATCGTGGAAGTTCCGGCAGATCAAGGGCAAGGCGCCCTCCCGCCTTCGGGCCACGACCATCTCCAGGAATCTCCCGAAGAGCCCGTCCAGCCCGCCCGCGATCTTCCCCAGAAGGTGGAGTTTCCGCTCCTTGGAAACCACCGGGGCCGCCAGGAACCCGCGGATCTTCTCGTCCCCCAGGGCGGCGGCCAGGGCTTCCACACCGGCGCTCACCGCCTGGGCCTCCCCTTTCTCCAGGGCGGCCTCCAGGAGGGCCTTGGCGTATCTTCTCTCCAGGACGCCCACGGCCCTACCCTTCCGCCCCCGTGTCGCCCACCAGCCCCTCCACGAAGGAACGGTGAACCTGGTCGTCCACGTCCCTCTCCAGGAC
>JALUZX010000685.1 GCA_027011425.1 Planctomycetota bacterium | reverse complement strand
AGTCGGAACAGATTTCTCTCAAGGCATCTTCTTCCGTCTCGAAGATATTGAGGTGCTTGTGAATCCGCATGATCTCGAAGATCTTGGTGATGAAGGGCTTGATATTGGTGAGATAGAGCTTGGACCCTCTGGACTCGGCCAGGTTGTTCGCGGCGATGATCAGGCCCACCCCGCAGGAGTCGATCACCTTCACCTTGCCCATGTTGAGCACGAAGGTCTCGTATCCCTCGTCGATCTTGGCGTTGAGGATCTCCTTGAGGGTCTCCTTGAGGGTGTCGGTGACGTAGAAGTTGAGACTCGGATCGTTCATCTTGAGGATGACGACCTTGTCCTTCTCCAAGCAGGCCACGTCCAAGCCCAGGCTCTTCTTTCCGACGATCTCCATAGGTATCCCACCTTCTTGGAAGGTTTCCTGGTCCTCCCCTCCCTCCTGGAGGAGCGGGACCTCTCTTCCATCGACCCCGGCAATCCCCGGGGTTGAGCATTTTCCTTCCAGGTTTCCCGGAGAAACACGCCCGTCCCCGCCTGGATGGAGAAGGGAAAACAGGGGGGAGATCCTTATCTTAAGGAAAGAGCCCCGGGTCGCGGTTCATTCCGAAGCCAGGTAGCGCCGGACCCGCTCCCCCGCCTCGGACTTGAGGTATTCCTTGACCTGGGCCGTCGTGGGAAGGGAAAGGGCCTTCTTGGCCACCTGGCGGCACTCGGCGAGGGTGGTGTCGCTCAGGATCAATTTGATCCGCGGGATGAAGGGGGGCGCAACGGAAAAGGACCGGAACCCCATTCCCACGAGCGCCATGGTGAGCTGGAAATCCCCTGCCATCTCCCCGCAGATGGAGCAGGTCTTGCCCTTCTTGCCGGCGCAGACCCGGGCCATGAGAGAAAGGACCCGGAGCACTGCCGGGTGGTAGGGATCGTAGAACCGGGCCACCCTGGGATTGTCCCGGTCCACGGCCAGGAGATACTGAACCAGGTCGTTGGTTCCGATGCTCACGAAGTCCACGGCATCCATGATCTCCGAGAGGCAGAAGGCCACGGCCGGCACCTCAACCATGGCTCCCAGCAGGACCCCCTCCCCCGGCGGGGTCCCCTCTCCCTCCAGGTCACGGGAGACCCGCTCCACCGCTTCCCTGGCGAGTTCCACCTCCTCCAGGGTGGAGATCATGGGCAGAAGGATCGAGGTCGGACCTTCCCGGCTGGCGCGGAGAAGAGCGCGGATCTGGGTATAAAAGAGATCCATCATTCCGTAGGAGATCCGGATTCCCCTCCAGCCCAGGACGGGATTGCTCTCCTGGGGCGTGCGGAAATACTCCAGCGGTTTGTCTCCGCCGATATCCAGGGTGCGGAAGACCACCCGCTTTCCCCCTGCCCGGCGCAGGGTTTCCACGTAGATCTCGTATTGCTCCTCCTCGGAGGGGAAGTTGCGCCTCTCCATGAAGGCGAACTCCGTCCGGAAGAGCCCGACGCCGTCCACCGTGTCCATGTCCACCGAGTCCAGGTCCCGGACTCCTTCGATGTTGACCTGGAGATTGATCCGCTTTCCGTCCCTGGTGCGGGCCGGCCGCCCCCGCAGGCCGGCGAGCCTGGCCTCCACCTCGCGGAACTGGCTCTCCCGTTCCTTCCACTCCCGGATCTCCTGGTCGTCCAGGTCCAGGTAGACCAGGCCGGCGTCGCCGTCCACCGCCACCACGGCCCCCTCGGGGATCTTCCCGTAGAGGTCGTCCACACCCACCACGGCGGGAATCCCGAGGGACCGGGCGAGAAT
>JALUZX010000684.1 GCA_027011425.1 Planctomycetota bacterium | reverse complement strand
GGTGAAGAGCACGCCGGAGGGACGGCGCGCAGCGACGTCCCGAACGTCGTGCAAGAGGGTTCCTGAAGTTCAAGGATTCTTCCCGGATTCGGGATCCTTCTTGTCCGACCTTCGCCCGCGTCACCTCCGGCGACGCGGGCTCCGGCGGACTCTTCACGAGAGGAAAGGAGTGCATCCGCGACGCGGGCTCCGCCGGCCCCTACAAAAAAGCGCTTCATTTTTTCTTGGGAACGGGAACGCCGGATTTCTCCAAAAGGAACTGGAGGGAGAGTTCGGCCTGGGCGGCGATCCGGGGATCCTTGTCCTTGGTCTGTTCGATCAGAAAGGGCAGGGCCTTGGGATCGCCCAGGGCGCCCAGGGAGCGGAGGGCCAAAAGCCGGGTCTTCCTGGGATTCCCGGGGGAGGCCTGCCCGAACAGCACCTCCAGGGGGGATGCCCCCAGGCCCTTCCGGACGCCCCAGCTCTTCCAGAACCGCTCCTGCTCCTGGATGAACCTCAGGTTCTCCAGGGCCGCCCTGGCCGCCTTGCGCAGTCTTTCGTCCTGGGAACGGCAGAGTTTCAAAAGCAGGGGCGCGTCCCGGGGCTCCAGGTAGGGTTGGAGATAGGACAAGGCCTTCATCGAGACCTGGGGATCCGGGTCCTTCAAAAGAACCAGCATGAGTTCCTTGGACGCGGGAAGGATCCGGGCAAGGGGATAAGCAAGGGACCTCCGAACGGAGACCTCCGGATCCTCCGCCAGGGGGCGGACAGCATCCAGAACCTCCTTCCCCCACCCCCGGATCAAGGCCGAAGACGCCGCCTGCCGGACCAATGGATCCGGGTTGCGGAGGAAAGGTAGGAGATACTTCTTCGCCCCCTCGAGGCCGGAGCCGGCCAGGAAGGAAAAAATATTCGAACAGTATTTTCTGAATTCCTTTCCTAGCAATTCCCGGATTCTTCCCATCCGTTCCAGGTAGAAGGGAGCCAGCTTCTTTTTCAGCGCCGGGGGACAATCTGGAAGGAAGAAGGGATACATGTAGATCCCTCGGTCTTGTTCTTTCAAAAGGGCCGCGTTTTCCAGGAGTCCCGGCAGGACCTTTTCGAGTCCCGGAACATTCTTTCGAACCGCTTCCCTGACGAGATTGGAGATCCACGAGTATCCATATCTCCGCAGGGATTCCGCCTCCCAATCCAGGGAGAGGACGGCCAGGATGGAGGAGGCGGGAGGCGCGGGTCCCTTGTGGAGACGTCCTCTCAAGAAATTCAGCACAAACCACCGGTGCTTCAGATAGGCCGCCGCCAGGCACTTCCGCAACAACCCGGCGGCCTCCTCTCCTTTCACCAAGGCCAGGACACCCAGGATGTTGGCCTCCCAGGAAGGGGGCCGGCCGTCTGGGGTTTTCCCCCTCTCCCCCTCCGCTTCCCGGATGTCCTTTTTCAACAAGGGAAGAAGTTCCGGGGAGAGAGGGGCCTGCTTGGTAACCCAATCGAAGATTTTTTTCTCACTCAAAAGGGAAGGGGTTTCCAGGAGGCCGGCCATGGCGCCTGGAGAAAGATGGGCCAGGACCCAGTCCCGATCGATGGAATATCCCAGGCGGACCAGGGCGAAAGCGGCCGGAAGGTCTTCTTCCTTCCAGTAGGGACAACTCCAGGAAACAAGTCGCTGGAGGAGACTTCTCTTCTTCCATTCCTTGGAATTCCAAAGGCGGGTCTTCCGCGGAATCTGTGGGTCGAAGAGACGTGGAAAGGGTCCCACTGTCAGCCTTCAGCCGGGATCGGCGGG
>JALUZX010000683.1 GCA_027011425.1 Planctomycetota bacterium | reverse complement strand
GACCCGGAACCGCCCGGGATGGCCCGGAACCTTCCAGGGCGCCGTCCAGTCCCGCGTCCGGACCCAGGCACGGTATTTCCCCATTTCCGAAAACACAACCGGTGTCCAGGCGTCCGTGACGGGCCTCCCCAGTCCGTGGGCCAGGAGGTAGGGCGAACCCATCTGGTCCATGAACTGGGCGTCGTTCACCCAGCCGCCCCGGTGCTCGAAGCCCTCGGCTTCCACAAAAAGACTCTGGGCCGGAATCCCGGACCCCGCCAAAGAGGCCAGAAGAAGGGCGGCAAGAATTTTCACAGGTCACCTCCGGGAGGGGCCCGAGTCTAACAGAAACGCCCCGGCATCCTGCTTGCCAAGAGCCCCCGGACCGGGCAAGGTGAGGGATCTTCCCCGACGCCCGTTGATGACGAGGAATCTGCCATGCTCTCGATCGCCTCCGCCCTTCTCCTAGCCTCCTCCCTCACCGTCACGCCCACCCTCCGGACGGCCCCCAAGGCCCGCCCCGAAGCGGTGGTGAAAGCGGGAAAGGCCCGCTTCACCGTGCTGACCCCCAGGCTCCTTCGCCTGGAATGGAGCAAGAACGGAGCCTTCGAGGACCGGGCCAGCCTCTTCGCCCTCCGCAGGCGCCTTCCCCTGCCGGCCTTCCGGACCTGGCGGGAGGGAGGGTGGTTCCACCTGTCCACCAAGGCATTGCATCTCCGGTACAAGCCGGGGAGCGGGGCCTTCGACGGAAACAACCTGGAGATCGCCCTGCACACCGGCGGGATCCGGACGGTCTGGCGTCCCGGCATGGAGGACAAGGGAAACCTGGGGGGCACGGTCCGCACCCTGGACGGGGTGAACGGGGCGATCCCCCTGAAGAAAGGAGTCCTCTCCAGGGACGGCTGGTATCTCCGGGACGATTCGAAGACCCCCCTTTTCACGGAGAAACCCGATCCTCTCATGGGGGCGCCCTGGGTGCGGGCCCGGCCCGGCGGAGAATACCAGGATTGGTATTTCTTCGGGGCCGGGCGGGACTACAAGGCCGCCCTCCGGGACTACACCGCCCTTTGCGGCCCCATCCCACTCCCCCCTCTCTTCTCCCTGGGGGCCTGGTGGTCCCGCTACTGGTCCTACACGTCCGAACAGTTCAAGGACCTGGTCCGGCAGTTCAAGGAACACGGCGTGCCCCTGGACGTCCTGGTCATCGACATGGGATGGCACCTCAAGGGCTGGACCGGATATACCTGGGATCCCAAGTATTTCCCCCACCCCGCCCACTTCCTGGCCTGGGTCCACAAGCAGGGACTCAAGGTCACCCTCAACGTCCATCCCCACCAGGGCGTGGGAAACCACGAAAAGGCCTGGAAGGCCTTCGCCAAGGCCATGGGCAAGGACCCGGAAAAAGAAAAGCGGATCCCCCTGGACGTGGCCGACCCCCGGTACATGCGGGCCTACTTCGACCTTCTCCACCACCCCCTGGAAAAGGAGGGCGTGGACTTCTGGTGGATCGACTGGCAGCAGGGCAAGAAATCCGGAATCACCGGCCTGGACCCGCTGTTCATGTTCAACCACCTCCACTTCCTGGACGCCGGCAGGAACCCGGCGAAACGCCCCTTGATCCTGAGCCGCTGGGCCGAACCCTGCGGCCATCGTTACGTCCTCCAGTTCTCGGGCGACACCTGGTCCACCTGGGCATCCCTGGACTTCCAGCCCTACTTCACCGCCACGGCGGGGAACATCGGTGCCTCCTGGTGGAGCCACGACATCGGCGGGCACATGCCCGGGCCCGTGGACCCGGAGATCTACGCCCGCTGGGTCCAGCTCGGCGCCTTGAGCCCCGTGCTCCGCACCCACACCACCCAGAACCCCAAGGCCGAGCGCCGCATCTGGGCCTACCCGGAGCCCTATTACGGCGCCATGAAGAAGGCCTTCCTTCTCCGCTACGCCCTCATCCCGTATATCTACACCATGGGCCGCAGATGCTATGACCGGTCCATTCCGCTCTGCCGCCCCCTCTACCTGGAGCACCCCTTCACCGAGGAGGCCTACCTCCACCCGGACGAATACTACTTCGGAGACGACCTGCTCGCGGCCCCGCCGGTGACCCCTCGGGAAAAGGCCACGGACCGGACCGTGGTGGACATCTGGGTCCCTCCCGGCGAGTGGGAGGATTGGTTTACGGGTGAACGATTCAAAGGACCGGGGCAGGTCCGACTCTTCGTCCCCCTGGACCGGGTCCCCCTGCTGGCCCGGGCCGGAACGGTGATCCCCACGTCCCCGGGCGTGACCCGGACCTCCCGGATCGCCGCCTCCCCGCTGGTCCTGGAGGTCTTCCCCGGCGCGGAAGGAGGGATGGACCTCTACGAGGACGACGGGATCTCCCAGGCCTACCTCTCGGGGGATTACGCCTTCCTTCCTCTCCGCCAGAAATCCGGCCGCGGGGGATCGACGACTCTCACCGTCGGACCGCGGAAAGGGTCCTTCCGGGGCATGCGCAAGACCCGGGACCTGGAGATCCGCCTCAGGGGCGTCCTGGCGGAGAGGGTGGAGGCCGACGGGGTTCCCCTTCCCCTGGCCAAGGACGCGGAGGGGCCATGTTACTTCCTGGAGGAAAACCCCCGAAGGACGGTGGTCCGCCTGCCCGCCCTGGATCTCTCGAAGAAACATTCGTTCCTTCTTGCGCCCAAGGACCCGGAACAGGACGCACTGGTCCAGCGCGTCAAGAGCCTGGCGGGCCGGCTTTTTGACGCCGCCGCCTGGACGGGGGAACCGGGATTGGTGAAAAACGCCGCTGCTGTAAACCAGACACTGGGACTTCTGGAAAAAGCCACCCCCGCCGAGACGCGGAAAATGGCGGCCCTTCTGGAGGAGGTCCTCGCCACCTCGGCCCAGCTCCTCTCCTTGCAGCAACCCGCCGATCCCACGGCCCGGAAAGCCCGGGACCGGGCCCTGGAAAGACTCTCCGGCGTGGGGGTGGAACTCGCCCTGGTCACCGAATCCGGAAGACCGGGAATCCTGGCTCGGGCCCGGGGATTCTCCAGGGACGAGGGCGGCGACTCCCCCTGCGCCCTTGAGCTGACCTTCCTGGGAGGCAAGGCCCGGGGAAAGGTCCAGGCCCGGTCCGGGTCCGTGGCCGGGTGCGAGGCCTCCCTGGCGGTCGACACGAGCCCGCCCCTTTCCCCCTCGATCCTGGAAGGGACCATCCATGTCCGCTGGAAAGGCGTGGACCTTGCCTTCCGGAGGGAGATCCGCCTTTGCCGGTGGATCTCCGACTGGCGCCTGGCAGGCCCTTTCAAAGGGAAGTTCGACCAGGCCTTCCCTCCCGAGAACGGCCCGGTCCGCCTGGAGGACCGCTGGAAGACCGCCTCGGGGAAGACTTTCGGGTGGATTCCCCTCCACCGGACCGTCACGGCCCCCTCGGACTTGACCACCCCCTTCCGGGTCAAGCTCTGGAGGAAATTCGGCTGGGGCGGAAAGAACCAGGTGGCCTACGCGGCCACCTGGATCGAGGTGGACAAGGATTGCGACGCGATCTTCCACTTCGGTAGCGACGACCAGGGGGCGATCCGCCTGGACGGCAAATGGATCCACCGTTATCCCCGCACCAGGGCCTGGGTCCTGGACCAGGACGCCGTTCCCGCGCGCCTCACGAAAGGCCGCCACGAAATCCTGGTCAAAGTGGGCCAGAAGGGAGGCTACTGGGAGTTCTCCCTGCGCGTCGAACCCACAGCGCCGAAGAATGTCCGGATCCGCGTCCTGGATAGACCATAAGAGACCACGCAAGGAGAGCCTTTCTCCTCGCCGGGGACGCCGGAGGGGCCGCAGGCCCCCGAACGTCGTCCCGCGACACCCCCTCCCCGCTTACAAACCCAGGTCCCCGGCGATCCCCTTCATGGCCTCCAGGACCACCTGGAGATGCTCGTCCAGGTCCACCCCCAGTTCCTCGGCGCCCTTGCGGATGTCATCGCGGCTCACGGCCGCGGCGAAGGCCTTGTCCTTCATCTTCTTCTTGATGGACTTGACCTTCACGTCCTCCAGCTTCTTGGAGGGCCGGACCAGGGCCACGGCGGTAATGAAGCCCGTGACCTCGTCGCAGGCGAAGATGGCCTTGTCCAGGAGGCTCTCCCGGGCGGTGCCCGTGTGGGGTGCGTGGGCCAGGACCCCGTGGATCAGGTCCGGGTCGTCCCACCCCCTCTCCTTCAGGATCTCCACGCCCGCCCAGGGATGCTCCTCCATGGTGGGATGGGATTCGTAATCGAAGTCGTGCAAAAGACCTACGACGCCCCAAAGCTCCTCGTCCTCCCCGAGGCGCCGGGCGTAGGCCCGCATGGCCGCCTCCACGGCCAGGCCGTGGCGGCGGAGGTTCTCGCTCTGGGTGAACTCCTGGAGAAGGGCCAGGGCCTCCCGGCGGCTGGGAATCTTCCGGCTCATTGCGGGTCTCCTTTCCTCTCCAGAATACCGTTTTCTCCTTCAAATTCCCCGAAAATAGACCTAACGGGAGGCAAGAAAAAAGAACGCCCCCTAGGCATTCTCCCGGGAAAGACGTAAAAGGTGGCACTTTCCCCCGGAAAGGTCCGGGGGACGAATCTGCGGACATTTCGACACAAAACAGGACGCCAGACATGAAGAAGACTCTCCTTTTGGGAGCGGCCGCGGGGTTGCTCCTTTCTCTTTCCGCGCCGGCCCAGCAGATCCAGGCCCTGAAAAAGGTCAAGGCCCAGGACCCCTCCCTCGCCGCCTATAACAAAATCCTGCAGGAAAAGAGCCGCATCATCAGAGAGGCCAAGAAGGGAACCACCGACCGGAGGACCATCTACGCCAATCTCCGCAAGGGTCTGGCTGTCCTGGACAAGGAACTCCTTGCTTTCCTCTCCAAGTATCCCCACTCCCCCAAGGTCATGGCCGTCCTCCAGGAGCGGATGGGACTCCTGAATTTCCTGGGCAAACGGGGCGAAGCGGATTCCATCCTCAAGGAGATGGAGAAGAGGGCCCGCACTGTTTCCGATTTCAAGGCCGTGGCCCTGGCGGTGGCCCGCAAGAACCGGGACGGAAAGGCGGGGATCGCCTACCTGGACTCCGCATTGAAGAAAGCGAAGGCAAAGGAGATCAAGGCCGCCATCGAGATGGCCAGGCTGATCTTCCTGGGCAACAACAAAGAAAAGCAGACGGCCATCCTCAAGAGGGTCGCCAAGGAATACAAGGGCACCAAGCCCGCCGAACTGGCCAGGCTCAAACTCCAGGCCTTGAACCTCAAGAAAGGCGTCCCCCCCATCAACCTGAAGATCTTCAAGGACATCGACGGCAAGCCCATCGACCTTTCCGCCTACAAGGGAAAGGTCCTCCTCATGGACTTCTGGGCCACCTGGTGCGGCCCCTGCATGCGGGAACTTCCCAACGTCCTGGAGGCGTACAAGAAGTATCACAAGAAAGGATTCGAGATCCTGGGCATCAGCTTCGACCTGGATCGCGCCCAGTTCGAAAAGGTCATCAAGGAGCGGGGCATGACCTGGAGGCACTACTTCGACGGCAAGGGCTGGGGCAACGAGATCGGCTCGATCTACAACATCCACGCCATCCCCCACACCATCCTCGTGGGCAAGGACGGCAAGATCGCCGCCATCAACCTGAGGGGCGAGAAGCTGATCGAAGCCGTCCGGGAGCTGGTCGAGGGAGCCGAGTAGTCCCCGTCATCTCGGAAACACGAAGAGGAGGGTCCTCCCCGCCCGGCGGAGGACCCTCTTTTTCACGGGAAAGGCCGCCCCACCCCGGCAGGTGGTCCAAAAGGCGCGCAGGACCAGGCTCCTCCGGGCCCCCTGGAATCCGTACCGGGGCCGCCCCGCTCCCGCGGCGGCCCGCATCTCCTCGAAAAGGGGAGGGGTCACATGGAAGCAGGTGGCCCTTCGCCCCGCCAGGGCGGGGACCCAAAGCCCCCCGCCGTCGGGCCGGGTGAGGACCAGGGCCTCCTTGGGAAGGTGCCTGTCCATCCAGGCCAGGATCTCCAGGTCCGAAGGAGCGAGCAGGCCCTCCCGGAGCGTTCGGCCCAGGTAGACATCCACGTAGCTCCGCTCCACCGCGCAGGCGGCCCACGCCCCGAGCGCCAGGGCGGCCGCCCCCTCCAGGATCCGCCGCCGCGGATTTCCACGAATCCACGCTCCGGCCCTCCCTCCGAGCCATGCGAGTCCCGAAACCATGACGGGAAGAAAGAGGAGGAGGGTCCTCTCCGGGTAGAAGAGACCGGCCCAGGGCCAGAGCCGCCCCGGGATCCCCGTGAGAAAAAACCAGGGCACAAGGAGGAAAGACGGAACGAGGAGGAATTCCCTTTTCCGGAATCCTCCCCCGGCCCCGGCCAGGAGAATCCCCAGGAGGGCAAGGCCGGAGAGCAAGGTCCCGGTCTTGCCCCGGACCGCCGGGGCCGGCGCCGCCAGGGCGGGAAGGAGGGCCCGGGGCGCGGACGGCCCGGTCTCCCTTCCCCAGGCGACGGCCCTCTCCACCTCGGCAGGGCTGAACTTCGGCCCCCGGGCCCACATG
>JALUZX010000682.1 GCA_027011425.1 Planctomycetota bacterium | reverse complement strand
GAGAAAGGGGGAGATCAGGCTCTACCAGGAAAGGCGGGTGGTGCTGTTCCTCGAGGGCTGGCCCGGCGGCGCCGGACGGCCCGGGTCGGCCTTCCCTGCTTTCGACCGCTTCCCCCGGCTGGATTTCTCCTTCTGTTACCGGGACCGGGTCTTCTCTCCCCCGAGCTTCCGCCTGGGGGAAACCTCGTCTCCCTGGCTTTTCTTCGACCGCCGGGGGAGGTCTTTCATCGTATCCCCCGCCTCGTGTTTTATGGTGAGCCGGATGACCGGGGACGGAAAGACGGAGATCGTCTCCGGCCTGGGGAAGGAGGTCCGGGATCTCCCTCCCGGGTATACCCATGCCGCCCTCCTGGCGGCGGGGGAGGGGATCAACCGGACCTGGGACCTCTGGGGGAGGGCCCTGACCGATTTCCATGGCAAGAAGAGGCCGGGGCCCTGCGCGGACGCGGGCTTGAAATACCTGGGCTACTGGACGGACAACGGGGCGGCCTACTACTACGACTTCGATCCCAGGAAGGGATATGAGAAGACCCTCCTGGACGCGATGAAAAGGTTCCGGGAGGAAGGAATTCCCTACCGCTACCTCCAGCTCGACAGTTGGTTCTATCCCAAGAGCTTCACTTCCGCCGGCGGGAGAAGGCCGAATCGGCCGAGGCCCAAGAATCCAAGGCTTCCGGCCGGGCGGTGGAACCGCTACGGCGGAATGCTCCTCTACCAGGCCGACCCGGGCGTGTTCCCCCGGGGGCTCGGTGAATTCCACGCCAAACTCGGCCTTCCCCTGGTGACCCACGACAGGTGGATCGACCTGGAGAGTCCCTACAGGAAGAGCTATCGGATCAGCGGGGTCGGCGCCGTGGACCCGGCCTGGTGGAACCACGTGATCGGAAACATCGCCTCCTGGGGTGTGGTCACCTACGAGCAGGACTGGCTCAACGTCATCTACGGGAATTCGCCGGAGATGCGAAAGACCGTCTGGGCGGGACGGGCCTTCATGGACCAGATGGCCCGGGCCTGCAAGGAGCACGGCCTTACCATGCAGTATTGCATGGCCCAGCCCAGGCACTTCCTCCAGGGGTCCCGTTACGACAACTTGACGACCATCCGGGTGAGCGGGGACCGGTTCGAGCGGCGCAAGTGGCGCCACGCCCTTTTCACCTCCCGGCTCGCCTGGTCGTTGGGGATCTATCCCTGGGTGGACGTGTTCCGGAGCGGTGAGACGGCCAACCTCCTCCTGGCGTGTTTGTCGGCGGGCATGGTGGGGCCCGGCGACGAGGCGGGCGAGGAAGACGAGGAAAACCTTTCTCGTGCCGCCAGGCCAGACGGGGTTTTGGTCAAGCCGGACGCGCCGCTCTTGCCCGTGGACGAGACCTGGGTGGACCGGGCGGAGGGAGGGGAAAAGCCTTTTGTCGCTGCGACATACACGGATTTCGGTTCCTTCAAGGTCTACTATGTTTTCGTATATAATACTTCTCCGAAGCCGGCGGTCGTGGAGATTCCTCCTCCTTCCCTCGGGGTCGGGGGGAAGTGCGTGGTCCGGCGTCCTTTCCTTGGAACCTGGCTGCCCGCCGCGAAGGGGGATCCCTGGAAGGCAAGGGTGGAAGGGAAGGGCCGGGGAACGCGTTCCTGGGGATACTTCGTGGTGACGCCTTACCTGGGAGACGGATTCGCTCTTTTCGGAGACAATGGAGCTTACGTTCCTTTCGGGCGGAAACGGATTTCCCGGGTCGAAAGGAAGGGGGATTTCCTGGAGGTGGAGGTCCTTTTCGCCAAGGGAGAGAAAGAGGTCGTCCTCAGGGGGGTTTCCTTGTTTCATCCTTCCGCCCAGGCCGTGGAGGGAAAGGTGAAGTCTCTTTTTTGGAACCGGGGACAGGAGGAATTCCTGGCCCTGGTGGGAGCAGGCCCCAAGGGGAAGGCGGTCCTAAGGTTCTCCCTCCGAAAATGAGAGATCCCTGTCCGGGAAGGGGCCTCGGATCCCTTTCTGCACGACCTTCGGGACGGCGCGGAGCGCCGTCCCTCGGGCGTGCTCTTCACAAAATATGGGGTTCAGGATTCTTATGGGGAAGAATACGGTGTTGGTGGGGAATCCCCGGCCGACGGGCGTCCCTTACGTCTTCTACGCCAGGGCTTCGAGGAGGGTCTTGAGGAGCTTGTAGAACCTCTGGGTGGAGGGGATGCTCAGCTTTTCGTCCGGCGAGTGGACGGCCTTCATGTCGGGGCCGATGGAGATCATGTCCATTCCCGGAAAGTGTTCTCCCAGGATGCCGCACTCCAGGCCGGCGTGGATGGCCATGACCTCGGGCTCCTTGCCCGTCACTTCCTTGTGGACTTTCTTGAAGAGCTGGAGCAGGCGGGAGTCCAGGTTGGGCTTCCATCCCGGGTAGGCCGGCTCCAGGGTGACCTTTCCTCCCGCCGTCTCCCCCAGTGCCCGGAGCCCGGCCCGGGCGGCCTCGAGGGCGGAGTTCACCGAGGAGCGCGTGCAGTTCACCAGAGAGACCGTGTCCCCCTTGGTCTCGGCCACGCCCAGGTTGTTGGACGTCTCCACGAGCCCCGGGATGTTGCGGTCCATGGCATAGACGCCGGAGTGGATCCCGAGAATGAGCCCCACCACGGCCTTGCCCGTCTCCTCGGCGAAGGGCATGGGCGCCTCCCCCGCGGCGGGACGGATTTCCACCTTGAGGCCCGGGTCGGTGGCGCCGAACTCGCCTTTCAGCTCCTCTTCCACCGCCCGGGCGGCCTTCTCCGCCTTTGCCGTCCCTCCCGGAGGGAAGGAGACCAGGGCCAGGGCTTCTCTCGGGATGGCGTTCCGCTTGCTTCCGCCCTCCAGGGAGTGGAGGAGAAATCCCCCGGCCTCCCGGCCGGCCCGGTCCAGGACCCGGGCCAGGCATTTCAGGGAGTTGGCCCGGTTCTCCAGGATGTCGATGCCCGAGTGTCCTCCCGTAAGACCAAAGACGCGCACCTGGACGGCCTCCCAACCCTTGGGCGCCTCCCGCCTCTTTCCCTGGATCTCCACCAGGGTGTCTCCCCCTCCGGCGCATCCCACCGTCACGTAACCCTCTTCTTCCGAGTCCAGGTTGAGGAGGATCCGGCCCTTCAGCATGTGGGGCTCGATGCCCCCGGCGCCGGTGAGGCCTCTCTCTTCGTCCACCGTAAAGAGGAGTTCCAGGGGGCCGTGCCGGCTGGGAGGATCGTCAAGGAGGGCCAGGGCCGCGGCGATGGCCACGCCGTTGTCCGCCCCCAGCGTGGTCCCCTCGGCGGTGATCCAGTCTCCGTCGCGGACGACCCGGATACCCTGGGTCTCGAAGTCGTGGTCCACGTCCCGGTTCTTTTCGCACACCATGTCCAGGTGTCCCTGGAGGACCACCGTGGGGGAGGATTCCTTCCCCGGCGAGGCGGGCACGGCCAGAACGACGTTCCCCACCTTGTCCTCCCGGACCTCCAGGCCCTTCTCCCGGCCGATCTTCTTCACGGCCTCCCGGATCTTCTCTTCCTTCCCGGAACACCGGGGGATGGATGTGACCAGGTCGAAGTAGCGCCAAAGAGCCTCGGGCTCCAGTCCCTGGAATGCCTCCTGCACGGTTGACCTCCTGCGTTCAAGGGTCGGGACCGGGAGAGACCCCGCCTGGGGGGTCTCCCGGCCGGGATCGGAAAGGAAGGATTCTACCAGGGACAGACGCGAGAAAAGTCTTGTCAAGTTCGTGATTCGGTGACTGCGTCGGCACTGGCCCCCCGACGTCACGAGTCCGGATCTCCGATCCGGCCTCGTTCCGGCGGGGGCTTCACAAAATTTCAAACTGGGGGAAGGTCACGATTTTGGGGGAAGGTTCGTTGTTCTGGGCTTTTGTCGTAACCGTCATCAGGGTGCCTTCCCCATTGCCCGGAAGGGCGGCCTGTCTCGAGTCGAGCCAGGAGGGTTCGGGCTTTTTTCAAGAGATGGAACCTTTTTCCCGCAGTTTGGCTATGTTTTCCTGGTTCCCTGTCTTCTCCGCACCCTTTTCGTCCTTTCCTAGGAGGTCTACATGTCCCGAAAGCACTTTCTCTTCGCGGGGGCCCTCTTCCTGGGCCTGTCCGCCTTCTCCCTCCGGGCCCAGCCCCGGGTTTTCAAGACCCATGCCGAGGAGGAGGCCTGGCTGAAGACCGTAAAAGTCACTCACTGGGCGGACCCCAACACCCGGCCCGGGACCTACGAGGAATACCTCCGGGACCTGGCGAGGGCGGGGCTCCTTCCGGAAGGGAGCTTCACGGCCAGGAGGGTTTACAGGAGTCCTTCCCCCATCTACGGATCGGGGGTCCGTTACGATGTCCTGGTCGCTTCCAACATCTACCCCTACGTTAAAACCCGCCTGAACGAATACGCGCGGGATCTCGAGATCGAGGGCTGGGCCGTCAGCGTCTTCGCCTGCAGCGGCGGGACTCCCCCGGAGGTCCGGAGATTTCTTCAGAAGAGATACAAGGACGACCACATCGTGGGATGCCTCCTGGTCGGGACCCTGCCGGTCGCCTGGTACGAAATGGACAACGATTTCTTCAACAGGCACTCCGAATTCCCCACGGATCTCTATTACATGGACCTGAACGGCGCCTTCGGCGACAAGGACAGGGACGGCAAGTTCGACAGCCACACCTACACCTCCGCCGGGGACCAGAGGCCGGATATCTTCGTGGGGCGTCTCACGGCCCGGCCTCTCGCCGGTTCCTGGGGCTCCGAGGCGTCTCTCGTGAACAACTACTTCCGCAAGGTCCACGACTACCGGCGGGGCGCGCTCACTGCACCCCACAGGGCCCTGGCCTTCCAGGACGACGACTGGTACCGGATGAGGACCCACCAGGATTACGCCTGGTCCAATGTGGTGAAGGTGACGGACAAGCGCCTGACCACGGCGGCCAACTACAGGAAGCGCCTCCTCGAGGGATACGAGTCGGTGATCGTCTGCTCCCACTCGAGCCCGGCGGTCCACACCTTCAAGGTGCCCGGCAGTTCCACCACCAGGATCTACAACACCCAGATGTGGGCCACCAATCCTCCCTGCCTCTTCTACAACCTCTTCGCCTGCTCCAATTGCCGGTATACCTCGAGGAGGTATTACGGAGGCGTCTATATCTTCGTGAAGACCAAGGGGCTCATCGCCGTGGGGACCACCAAGACCGGCTCCATGCTCTATTTCTACGACTACTACAGGTCGCTGGGCCAGAACAAGACCTTCGGCGAGGCCTTCCGATACTGGTTCGCCAGGCGTTATTCCACCCATTACAAGGGCTACTCCCTCGGCTCCCGCCGCTGGTTCTACGGCATGACCCTGCTCGGGGATCCCACCCTTCGGATCCACCGTTCCTACCTGAAGCTCTCGGCCGGCTCCATTCCCCCCAAGGGCGGCAAGGTTACGGTGGGCGTGAGCGGCGGTCCCGACAGGGGCGGCGATCTCTACCTGGTCCTGACCACTCTCTCGGGCGTCAAGCCGGGCCTTGTCCTTCCCGGGGTGAGGGTTCCCCTCAACTATGACGCCTGCATGGAGACCTTCGTGCTCCTGGCAAACACCCCGGCCTTCTTCGGCGCCTTCGGGAAGCTGAACGGTTCCGGCAACGGTTCGGCCGTCCTGGACCTCTCTTGCCCGCTTCCCAAGGTTTTCTACGGGAAATCCCTCTACTTCTCGGGCTTGTTCCTCACCCCGAGCGGGAAGCTTCTCGGGGCCACCCAGCCGAAGGGGGTGATCCTGGGGATCTGAGGCGGGCACTTCCTTCCAGGGAGCAGACACGAAAGAGGGCTCCCCTCCCGGCCGGAGGGGAGCCCTCTCTTCTCCTCTTCGGGCGACCGGTGCTAGGATGACCGGGTCTTTCTCCGGAAAGGGGAGGGAGGAGACCCGGAAGAGGAGGCCCCCACATGATCACCCGGGAGCAATACGAAGAGGCCCGGCGCCGGACCCTGGAGATGCTGGAAGAGGCGGGGATCGCGGTCACCCCCGAGGAAAGGGAGAGGATCGAGGTGGCCGACTTCGGGCTCGGGGAACTGGAGAGGATCGGGCTTCAGATCCTGACCTACGTAAACACGAAGAGGGTCTGCGCCAAGGAGCTTGTCCTCTTCCCGGGCCAGACCTGCCCCGAGCACAGGCATCCCCCCGTGGAAGGAGAGCCCGGCAAAGAGGAGACCTTCCGCTGCCGCCGGGGCGAGGTCTACCTCTACGTCCCGGGCGAGCCCGCGCCCGATCCGAAGGCGGTCGTTCCCGCGGGAAGGGAGGAGTATTTCACGGTCCGCCGGGAGATCCTTCTCCGCCCCGGCGAGCAGTTCACCCTTCCTCCTGATACGCTCCACTGGTTCCAGGCCGGCCCCCGGGGGGCCGTGGTCTCCGAGTTCTCCACCAGGAGCCGGGACGAGACGGACCTCTTCACCGACCCGGAGATCCGGCGGGCCCCGGAAGTGGAAGGGGCGTGATCGTGGAGGGCCGGGTCCTGGCGGCCGGGCACGTCTGCCTGGACCTGATCCCCCTCCCGGAGGGCGGAGAAGGCCTCCGGATCCCCGAC
>JALUZX010000681.1 GCA_027011425.1 Planctomycetota bacterium | reverse complement strand
GGGCTACAGCGTGCGGGACGAGCAGAGAGCGGGGAAGGACACCCGGATCCTCTTCGCCACCCCGGGGGTGGCCCTGAGACTCTACGCCGGCGGCGGGCTCGAGGGATTCGACCTGGTGCTCCTGGACGAATTCCACGAGAGGCGCTGGGACACGGACCTCCTCCTGGCCCTGCTCAGGCCCTCCCGCCGACGGGGCCTGCTGGTCATGTCGGCCACCCTGGAAGGAGAGAGGGTGGCCCGCTACCTGGGAGGCCCCCATCTCCACGCAGAAAGCCGGGCCTACCCGGTTGAACGGATCTACCTGCCGGGCGACAACATCCTGCCCGAGCGGCGGGGCCTGGAAGACCGGGTCCGGGCCGCCCTGGAGAGGGCCGTGGAGGAGGAGGGGGACATCCTGGTCTTCCTGCCCGGCAAGGGGGAGATCGCCGCCCTGGCCGGGATCCTCCGGAAGGAGCGTCCCGGCCTGGAGATCCTCGAGATCCACGGGGGCCTCACCCTGGAGGCCCAGGCCCGGATCTTCCGGCCGGGACGAAAGAAGAGGGTCATCCTGGCCACCAACGTGGCGGAGACATCAATTACGGTTCCCCGCGTCACCACGGTGATCGATTCCGGCCTGGCGCGCCAGACGAGGTATCACTACGGGAGGAGCTACCTCACCCTGGTCCCCATCGCGGCGGACAGCGCGGAGCAGAGGGCCGGGCGGGCCGGACGGCTCGCCCCGGGGAGGTGCTTCCGCCTCTGGAGCGAAAAGGCCCGCCTCTCCCCGGTCACCCCGCCGGAGATCCACAGGGAATCCCTGGGCGGGCTCTTTCTGGCCGCGGCGGCCTGCGGGGCCGATCCCAGGGAACTGGAATTCCTCGATCCGCCCCGCGAATACGCCCTGGCGGACGCCATGGAGGAACTCCGGACCCTGGGGGCCCTGGACGAAGAGGCCCGGCTTACCGCCAGGGGAAGGGCCCTCTTCGGCATGCCCCTGGACCCGCCCCTGGGAAACCTCATCCTGGAATCCGAAAAGCGGGGGTGTCTCGAGGACGGGGTGGACCTGGCGGCGGTCCTCTCCACGGGACGCCCCCTCTTTAGGGGAGGCCCGCCCGGGGAGATCCGCCGCCTCCTTCCCGAGGGAGGCTGCGACGCCTCCGCCTTGATCCTGGCCCTCCGCAAATGGCGGGAAGTCCGGGAGAGCCTGAACCCCCTGGCCCTCCAGGAAGCCCGGGCCGCGCGGAAAAGGCTCCGCCGGGCCTGGGGCCTTCCTCCCGAAGGCGGCCGGGGGGAGAGAATCGACAGGAAGAACCTCCTCCTGGCGGGCCTTGCCGCCGACCCCCGCTCCGCCTGGGTGGCCCGCCCCAGGAAGGGCCGGATCCACTGGGCCCGGGAAGGAACCGAGGCCGACCTGGCCCGGGAGAGCACCCTGGAGGAGAGACGGGCCCAGGCCCTGGTTGCCTGGGAGACCCGGGCCACAGGCGAGGGAAGGAAGAAGCGGATCCTTCTCACCCTGGCCTCGCCTGCGCCCCTCTCCCTCCTGGCCGAAGCGGGACTGGGGGAGGTCCGCCAGGCTCGGGCCTACTTGAGGGAAGGGAAGCTCCTGGCCCTGTTCCAGAGGATCCTGGCCGGCCGGGTCCTGGAGGAGTGGGAGGAAGAACCCAGGGGCCCGGCCTGCCGGGAGGCCCTGGCGGCCCTCTTCCTCCAGGGAAAGATCTTCCCCCAGGTGCTGGAGGAGGCCCGGGAACGCCTGGAGGCCCAGGCCCTCCTCTCCCAGGTGGTCCAGG
>JALUZX010000680.1 GCA_027011425.1 Planctomycetota bacterium | reverse complement strand
ACGACCGTCGGGACGTCGCTTCGCTCCGTCCCTCGGGCGTGCTCTTCACTGGATTTGGGGGCGAACGCCGGCCCGGGATGGTTCCGGGAATTCCGAATGATCGTCCCCGCCACCAAGGGGGGTATCAATACCGGCGGAAACGTCCCCCGCCGCCGCCTCCCCTCCTGTCGTTCGAACGGGGGCGGGCCTCGTTGACCGTCAGGGTCCGCCCTCCCCATTCCTGGCCGTTGAGGGCGTCGATGGCGGCCTGGCCGTCCGCCTGGTTTTCCATCTCCACGAAACCGAATCCCCTGGACCGGCCCGTGTCCCTGTCGGTCACGATGTTGGCCCTGGCGACCGGGCCGTACTGCCTGAAGAGTTCCTCCAGTTCCTGCTCGGTCGAAGTGTAAGGAAGGTTGCCGACGTAGATCTTGAACATCGCAAAAGGCCCCGGCCCGCTTTCTTGCCAAAACCATCCCAAACGTGATCCACGGGCCGAGATGCGCGCTGGAACCCCGCCTCTTTCCTGGTGCACCGGGGCGTGCGGGGTGGCTCGGCGCCCCGGTGCAGACCGGCAAAGGATATAGAAATCCCTCCCAAGGAGCAACGGGGGAACAGGAAAATCCCTCTTTTCTTTTTCAATCTCCGCCCCGCCAACGGGCCAGGACATACAGGCCCAGGTCCCCGGTCCTTCCATCGCTCCGGAAGATCCGCTCCACCTGGAAGCCCGCTTCCTCCACGAGGGAGACCAGTTCTCCTTCACCGAAATGGTGGACGTAGCGGAGCGCTTTTCCTTCTTTGCCCCAGGGATAGAGGACGTCGCCCGGCTCCACGTCCTCCTCCCGGAGACCGGCTTCCTTCCAGGGTTTCACCTTGGCGGCCATTCCGGGGACGTGCAGAAACTGCCAGACCGAAAGAGCCAGGCTTCCCCCGGGTGGAAGGAGGGAGCGGATCTCGCCGAGCAAAGCCAGGCGGCTGTCCCGGCCCGGAATGTGATGGAGCACCGAAAAACAGAGGGCCGCGGAGAGGGGAAAACCGAGAGAGAGGATGGGATGGGACCATCCCGGGCAGGAGAGGTCGACTTGGAAGAAGCGAAGGAAAGGTCCTTCCGGCGGGGCGAGATCGAGGAGGGCCCCCGATTGCTCCACGCCCACGTAGTGCGTGATCCCCTCCGGCAGGATCCCCCCCTTCCACGCCCGTGCGATTCTCCCGTGGCCGCATCCCACGTCGAGGACGCCTCCCCGGGGGGAGAGGATTTCCAGGGATTCTTCCATTCCCTTGTGGAGCCCCTCCCTGGAGGCGGCGAAGTCGCGACCCCATTCCCGGTAGAAGAGCCGGTTCAAGTCCAGGAGCCTTTGGGCGATGGACCTTTTCATGGATTCCCATTATATCCGGGACCATGAGATTCACCCACGAACCCACCCTGGAGGAACTGGAGAGGCTGGCCGGCCCGGGGCTTCCTCTTCTGAGGGAGTTGTCCCTCCAGGCCCGGCGGGGTGGCGGGGACGTGACGCGGGTCCTCCGGAAGCATCCCATGCCCGGTGGGGGGATCTTCAGCAAGGCTCTCCTGTTCCGCCTCTACCTGCACCTGGTGAAGGCGGGAAAGCTGGAGGAGGACCCGAACCTGGCGGGGCTTCTCCGGGTCAAGCGGGTCCGCACCCTCTCGGGCGTGGCCCCCGTGGCGGTCCTCACGGCGCCCCACCCCTGCCCGGGGCGGTGCCTGTTCTGTCCTAGCGAGCCGGGCCTCCCCAAGAGCTACCTCTCGGGCGAGCCCGGCTCGCTAGGACAGAAC